>NZ_DALZVG010000014.1:0-62354 GCF_032012665.1 Scandinavium sp. | reverse complement strand
CAGGAACAGGAACAGGAACAGGAACAGGAACAGGAAGAGCTTCCTTCGTCTGTATACCCTTTCGCAGAAATTCTAAGTGGTCGGGGTTGTAGTTAAGTTGCTTTTGAAGATTTGCCCAAGAGTAACCCTTGCCTAACTGTGAAGCCTTGAAAGCTATATCGCGGTATTCGAATGAGAAGCCGTTCATCTTACCGGTAGAGGCAATGTTAGCCGTCCAGCCGACTTCTGCTTCTTCCAGCCTCTTGATCAAAGTTAAAAGGTCAGGTTTATCAGTCAAACTTTTATCAAGTATTTGTTGTAGAGCTTCTTTAGGGGAGGGAAGGCCAGTCCGTTCTGAAAGCATCTGTTCATTACGGGAAACTTTTATTCGCTTCTGTTGCTTTGGTGTAATGGAAGGTGCTGCCTTGGTCACTGTCAGACCGTGAGCGATTTCGAGTTCACTAATGATCCGTGTGCTTATAAGATTTTCGTTCCTACCCAAGTAGAGCTTCCCACCGGCCATGTCGATCCTGCTGGCAATGATGTGTATATGCTGGCCATCGTCGTCATGAAGCACATAGCAACGGAGATGAGTATCACTGAACCCTATCCTCTTCATGTAGTCGTCAGCTATGGTTACCCATTGGTCATTCGATAATGTTTCTCCATCAGGCAATCGTAGCGAATTGTGCCAAACTGGTTTTGCGACATCCTGGCGAAGATGCTTGGTGCTATCGAATTCTGCGATCAGTTCACAGGCTGAATCACCTAACATGTTCCCGCCAATGACGATTGGATCACTTTTATGATGTGAACCTGGCTTCAATGCATATTGGACCACACCAGCAAAGTTCTTACCCCTCTTGATCTTCCGCATACCCTTCATAGGGTTTGCTCCATATGTCAGCATTTAGCAGGTGCTGGCGAAGCTCTTCCAATTGTCGCTTCACAGCGAAAAGCTCTGTATGAGTAAGCTGGCTATCTTTACTCTTACTATCGATATGAAGAGCGATACGGTTTAGCTTCTGATTGATCTCACCCAGAGTCTTCCATGTTTCGATGTTTACAGGAGGTACATTCATGGGGAGCTTCTGCAAGGAAGCCATACGTAACCATTCGCCTTTAGATGTAGAACCTCGTTTTGTGTTGAGTAATTGAAGTTCCGAGTTATTAAGACGGACACTGACACAATGCGTTCTAAGAGTTTGTGTTATTAGGTCAGGCAGTTTTGAAGATTGCTTTATTACAGGCATATTGTTTTTGGGAATGCGTTGCACCGATAGTTGTTTTTCCATATGAACTCCTTTTCATATCTGGAATTGAATGTTCAATTATAAAATTATTATTATTTCAATTCTTTGTCAATATTATGTCGGTATTTATTGTTAATGGGATAATGCTAAGGAGTGAATAAATTATTGATAGTAGGTGGTTGATGAAAGAATTGGGAAATAGGCTCTCTTAATAGAGGGAAGTCTTGTAAGTACCTTCCCTCATTCAAGCCTCTAATCACTAAATAAAACCATATGATGCTATTAAATCTACGGAAAACTTGATATTTCCCAGTAGTCTATATATCAAATAATAAAATTTATTGATCCCTAAATCGACCATGTTTATCTGTAGGTTTTCTATTTCTTTCTCTATGAATGTTTATCTCATATTCTTTATTTTTTGCCCAGGCAATTGCTTGCTGCTGTGTATCGCACTCATAAAGAAGTTTCTCTGTTTTTTCTTCTTCAACTGCATGGTGTATGCCTGGTGTCCATCCAGAAGGATTTTTGACCTTGACGATATCAACTTTTTTAGCCATTTATGTAACCCTTAAGTTAAATTTGTTTGTTTTCTCGCATAGGGCGAAACATCAGTATTTATGAATATATTTTAAAACACTATTGTGATATAGATCGCAAAAGTGTTATGCCTTATTAATAATTATATAATGCTAATAAGATGTTGACTTTGTGTTGGGCTTTTTTTATCAATGCAAAGGCAGAAAGAACTGTTCTAAAATGGATGAGTAAAGGAGATGGTTAATAACTATCCAACTGTGAGGATAAGGAGTCGATCATTATGAGTAAGCTATTGAGCATTGTTTTACTTGCTACGGTGACCATTTCTGCTTACAGCTACGCCGGACAGGGTGATGTTGGTGGTAAGGGCGATGCTGGTACCTCGACCAACTCGAATGGTGGTGATTGTCTTCCGTGAAGAAATGGCCAGTCAGGAATGAACGATTGTACTGGCGGAACTTCTCCGCCACCTTATGGAGGATACTATCTGCTTGGAACAAAAGAACAATGCAATTCTGCACATAAACGTGCTGATTGAATAATGATTTGTATGTTTCTCTTCTACCATCCGCGTAGGGTTTGTGCCAAAGACGGAGTTCTACTTAAGTCTAGAAGTTCTCATGCCGAGGCCAAATTTTGGCAACTACTACACTTTCTGGCGGTGTGTTCTCCGCGACCGACTGTGTATACTGGCTTATAGTGCGGTGAATCATGACAGATTCTGTGCTCATTGCAAAAAAGAACCCGATAAAGGCTCTTATCTTATATCGGTTGCATAGCGCAAAAATCTGTAAGAATCCTGATACCGACCTTTGATCTACAGTTTTAGTTTAATGAGGATATAACTTAATGACTAACAGCCAATTCAAAGAGTTTTTACGTGATTATGCGAATATCGTTGATAAGGCATGGAATCCTACTGATGCTCAGTTAGATATGATTCGCAATGCCATAGACAGAAAGATAAAGGCAGGTGAGAGGGTAAGCTCTTCTGAACTACAAAGCATTGTTATGCGTATTTGTGGTTCAATTAGGGTTATGGTTACAAGTAGTGTTGACAATAGCGATCTTAATGCACTTTTAACATCAGCAATGAAGAAAAGTTAAAAATGGATGACTTAGAAGAGTTATTATCTAAAAGCAAAGATGATTATATGGATGCAATCTCTGCTTTTAATAAAAACCAAAATAAAGATAGCCTTATATCATGCATGCGAAAAGGAGCAAAATACTTTAACAAAGCAGAGAAAGCTGTTTCTCAGAGTAAAATTGATGGTAAACACAATGATGGCTTGTGGGTTACAGATTTAGCTGAGTCCTGCGAGGTGATTCTAGGATCATATTTAAAGCATATAAAGTTTTTAGAATTCCATAATGATTTGATTGATGGTGCGTACAGCAAACCAACTGATCACGCATGTTCAAACATGCAGAGAATGGTAAAAAAGTATAGTACGAAAAATGTTAGCGACAAGCTAAGAGCTGATTTTTTAGCCGCAAAATTGCCTACAAAGGGGTTTGACGTGGAAGAGGCTGAAGATAAAAATAAGATGGATGTTTACCTCCCAGTTGGGGTAGGCATTTTCCTCATGATCATATCTTTGATTATGGCGATGATAATAAAAAACCCAAGTCCTACGCAATTTTTTATAATAAGGGGAGTTTTTGCATTGTCTTGTGCAGCCGTTGGCTCCTGCATACCTGGGTGGTTAAAAGTAAATATAAATGGATACGTGAAGGCAGGGGGAGCAATTGCACTTATATTAATTTTTTGGTTCTTTAACCCACCGGCTATAATTATGAGTTGATATTTTCTTATAAGATAGGAGTGTCTACTTATATCAAGAACTACCTAGGGAGAGCCTAGACTAGCCCTCCCTTTACTTTTAAGCCTTCTAATAAATCGAATTTCTAGCGTATGTGAATATCAATAGTTTTAGTCGCCGAAAAATCAGCTAAGAACTGCAAGTCTTTTTTCAGGAGTATCAGCGATGGATTATGTGGATAGCGAATTAAAACCTGTGACAGAGAGCGTAAAAGAGAAATTTATAGATTTAGAATACCATCTTCGTAACCTTAATGAGCAGGGGGAGGTGCTGCTGCTTTATCGAGGAGAAGAACTGCATAATATAAAAAAACGCTTGTTAAAAAAAACTCCCACTAACAAAGAAAACGAAACTTATGAGCGTGCTTTTTACTTCGGTGACAAAGCTAGGCATTTTTCGGTCGATGTATTTACACCGGGGCGTAATTATCTTACCGATCTCAACGATCATTCAGAGCAAACCTTCGCGTTTATTCATGCTCGAATCTGTAATATTCTTAAAGAACCCAAGCTATCGACCAGAGTCGAAAAATGTACAGATGATAGATTCCGGAAATATTTTCTGAGATCAGGCTCTGATATTGATTTCTTGAGAAAAAGTAATACTTGTTATACCGATAAAACAAAAGTTAATGTCCGCGATTATTATTTGTACTTTCTTCATGTCGCAGGTTCTCCCGGTATTCGCAAGGAAACAATGCTGGTCTCAACATCAAAAGATAAATCCATTGCATTGCAATTTTCTGAGCGCACAAAGAAGGAAAAGGTGATCTTTCATTACTTTATTCCTGCACCATTCCAGGATTATGCTATTGGTCCATGGGAAATTGAACACCATGCAAAAATAATTTATGCGACGGGACTTCCCGCTTATTTACCGAAAGGATTGTATCCGGAACAGAATGAAATTGCTGTTAAAGGTGCGCTGTTCCCACACTTCCTATTAGGAATAGAGTTGGTTGGGGAAAATAAATTTATAATAAATTCTAACTTTACTAAAATGAATAACATGAATGACATCAGATCCATTGCCCAGCATGGATTTAATATAGATCAAACAGATTTTGAAAAAACGATATTTGATACTGGATATATACGCTATGGTGAAACCGATGGCAACGGGGCATTTAGCTCTTATAATGTCTAAAAATTTTCGTAAGTAAAAATGCTTTTCAACGACATTTCAGAACCTTGATAGCTAAAGTAATTTTAATCTTCAAATTTCTGATGAGTATATAGTCAACGACAAAAGGTCTAATATTTACTCATCTCTCATAACAGAGCAGTACTCACAATGTATTACTTGACCGGGTCTACTCCGTGTGTGCATGAAGATTAGGCAGAGAATTTTTCTTTTTCAATCATAGAGCAGAAAAAGCAAGGCAACTCAGAGAAGCGGAGCTTCTCTGAGTTAGCCCTTGCTTTATTATTTTTGTGGGTTATTGAAATGAAACTATTGACATAATTATATGATGCGCTATTAAAGTACAAGGATGAATAGGAGAACATTTATGATTAGTGATGAAGTCTTGAAAGTTATATTTATTTCTGTCGGTGTTATTATGTCTTTAATATGGCCATTTTTGGTATATTATAAAGTAACGGAAAATAATGAAACTATTGATAAAGATTGTGAAAAATAATAAATCCAATTAAAGAGATAATAACGGCTATTCCTAGTTGGATTGATAATCTTGCAGCAAAGTTATTGTATTTCTTTCTGGATATTAGGTTGTCGTATACAATTGTCCCGGTATGTGCTCCACATACTAGGGTGAAAAGAAAAACTCCGAGCACTATAAGCCACCAAGAATATTTATGTGCTGCGATATTAGGGTACGCAATACAAGAAAAGGCAACAATTGAAGATAGAAATGTAATAGGATTCATTTTTTTAGAAGACATGTTTAGCACCTTTTAATATGATTCATATAAATGACTTACACACGTCCCACAAACTTTTCGTCCAATTTCAGCAATTTTTCCCCTCGCTTCCTGCTCAGTAGCACATGTGAAAAGGTTTCCTTTGCTTTCTGTATTATCCATTTTTTTGCATATGGATTTCAAAGAGGAATTACATTTACGAGGTGAAGAATCTTTAGTCATGCTTCCCTCGAAAAGGTGAAGCTCTCCTGAGTCCTTATGTTCTTTTAAAGTGTAAGCTTGCATCTGTATCCCCTTTTAAACGCAATACTGCCTTTCCTTTTGTATCGCATAAAAGATGCCAAAACGCAAGAGTTGTTGTATTATTAGTCAATGAGATAAATCTGTTTTATTGAAAATTATTTCAATGATCATTATTGCTGAAGGATATTATGTTGAGAGACAAGCTTTTACAAGACCAAAAGTTTTCCTCTAAAATGGCATGGTCCCAGCATCCCCATATTATATATGATATATCCCATGCCTCGGTAATTACATAACAACATAGTATTTTTTTTTGTTTTTTGGGAGAGGAATAATAATTACTAATTTTTATTCTTACTAAATTCTTAGAGGTCATTTTATGAGCGTTCTGAAAATAAGGTCAGTAAAAAGTTATAGTGACGAGAAAAATATTGAAATAGATCTAACGAAAAGAATAAACTTAGTATATGGACAGAATGGTTCGGGTAAATCAACAATATCAGGATATTTTTATAAACCTGAGGATGAAGCATATGGTAGTTGCTCTTTTAGTGATACAGATAAATACAGGTATATTGTCTACAATAGCCAGTTCGTAGAGGATTCATTCTATAACAAATCAGAACAACCTGGAATATTCACTTTAAGTCAAGAAAATAAAGAGGTAATGGAGGCTCTAGCTCTTAATGAAAAAGAATTGTCTAAACTAAAAAAAGATATTATCCGTATCGATAGTGATCTCGAAAAAAAAGATAAGATGATACAAAAAGTTGTAAGCGAATACCAAACGAAAGTATGGGATAAAACTTCACATATCAGAAAGAAAGACGGTGGGTTAGGAGATTTAATGGCTGGCTACTTGCAAAAAACAAGCCTCTTCCAGCGTCTTAGTCAACAGGTAGAAATGGAAGAAATAGATACCGCAAATTTAATTTCTGATTATATAAAATTAAAATCAAATAAAAATGTATCTTATCAATCATTGATCATTCCAGCACTTCCATATTTTTCAGATGATCAAGTGGGTATGTTATCTACATCATTGATACCTTCAGGAAATAGTTATCTGTCAATGGTCATTGATAGGCTTGGAAATTCAGATTGGATAAGGACTGGATTATCATATATAGATGATGACCAATGCCCGTTTTGTCAAAAAAATACTATTGATGATTCATTCAGGGAAGAAGTGAGAAAAATATTTGATGATGCTTATGACAAAATGATCTTAAGATTAAAAGAATTGCAATCTTCTTATAAAAAAATGATTGATGAGTTTACTGGTGGCATACAATCTACTGTAATGTCGTCCAGTTATATCACCGATAAGGATGAGTTCAACGAGGGACTTGAACAGGCTAATCTTATCTTTGAGGCTAACTTAAGATTTATACAAGAAAAAATAGATAAGCCATCTTTGAATGTCGAGGTTATAAATGATAATCCGAGTGCTAATATTCTTGTTGAAAAAATGAAGCAATATAATGATGAGATTAATACCATAAACACAAAGGTAGAGAATTATGATAATAGTATAGATGAACTTAAGTCCTGTGTTTGGAAATCTCTACGAAATATCTGTAATGACCTCATTGACTCTCAAAACAAACAAATTAAAGAGCTAAGTTTAGAGAGAGAAGATATTATCTCAAGGAAAGATAAAATCCAAAATGAAATAGAAGTGTTAAATGCATCATCGATAGATCTAAAAAAACAAACTTCCAATATAGATGAAACTGTTGAGAAAATTAATCATACGTTAACTTCGCTCGGAATCTCGCATTTCAAAATTAAAAAAAATGCAGATACAAATTTTTTCCAAATATGTAGGGATAATGGGGTTGTCAGTAATATTTATAGAACTCTTAGTGAAGGTGAGAAAACATTAATTACATTTTTGTATTTTCTTGAGTTATGTGATGGACGGTTAGATGACGATAATGAAAGTAATAAAGAAAAATTAATTGTCATTGATGATCCTATTTCAAGCTTATCGCATGATTATATATATGAAATATCTTCACTCATTCATCATCGTATAGTTAGAAAAATTGAAAATAATAAGTTAGTTGTTCTTACTCATAATTTATTTTTCTTCCAAGAACTAATTAAAGTTGCTCCAAGTAAGAAAGAACACTTTGAAAAAAAATACCAGCTATATAGGGTGATTAAAGATCAGTATAGCGATGTATTAACAATTGGTCGTGATGATATAAAGAATGAATATGAAGCGCTTTGGATGATCTTGAAAGATGTTAAACAAGGTAAAATTAGTTCAGTTGTTTTGCCGAACATCATGAGAAACATCCTTGAATATTATTTCTCATTCTCTTGTAAAATGGAAAAACTTAGCGAAGAACTTGATAAATTAGTTAGTTCTGAAAAAGACATTAATTATAAAACGTTCTATCGTTACATTAACAGGGGATCACATTCAGATTCCATTAATATAAGTTACTTAGGGCAAATATCTGCCAATAAATATTTAGAGATGTTTGAAGGGATATTTAAGAAGACTAAGGATGAACAACATTTCAATAAGATGTTAGGTATTGAGATAGACGAAGTAGCTTAGTTACCACTGAGGCAGCTCTGAATTAGCTGCGGGGTAGGGAGCGCAGATGTTGACACACTGTCTCCCATTGCCCATTGCGGAAGCGGTCGTATTGGCGAACCAACACTACTTTTTCACGTAACATGGCCTTTACTCCATCTCTTCTCAGTAAACTACTGATAGCCTTCACACCCCATGTGCAAAGCAAGCATACTATGGGAGTCTGTCAGCAGGAAAGAGTGCCTCAGTGGCAGGGACATATTAAAGGGTTTTCTTGTAAAATCAATCAACAATTTTTTGATCGCTATTACTTATTTAGCTGAAAATATATTAGAGAAAGCCTCACTTAAAGGTTAAAAAAGTGATTTGGATCATAGTAAAAAAATTTTTATTGAGCTAAGTGTAGTTGTTTTATAACAAACAGATAAATCAATTTGGAGAAAGGTATGTCCCTGAATTTTTTAGATTTAGATGATAAGACAAGACTGCATATGACATTAGAAATTCAGTATGATAAGGAACATAACAATTTTTACTATAGTAATTATTTATCAGAATATGGTAAATCCTTATGGCCTGCATTGTTAGAAGAAGCAGTTAAATACGATGATGCATGGTTGGAGAATGAGATCCGAACCAGAGGACTGCTTGCACAATTTTATACAAAAAGGAAACCGAAAAGCACTGAGTTGATGCAGGCACGAGTGCCAATAACAGCAGCCCAAACCTTAGCTGAAGGAGAATTCAGCAGACTCTATGCAAGGGGATTATGTGCAGCCGTTGTTTCAGAAGGCGGTAGCATTGTGGAAGTATATCGGGCCAGAGCATCTACTAACCCTCGACCAGAATCGGTAGCTATCATTGGTAAGCAATTATCCGCTCAGGCAGTTTTGAATGATTTGCGTTCAAATCCTGGTGTAGATAGTGCCTTAGGTGTTCCTCCAGGTCCGAATTCAGGCATCTCTCTCAAAAGAGTTAAGTAAATAATAAATTAAGGGAGGGGGAAACCTTCCCTTTTTTAAAATTTGTATTATTTAATTAATTATTTTTTTGGGGAGGGGGAACTGCTAACCAATATTGATGGTTTTTTTATTTTTGTTTTAACCTCCTAAGTTTCATGCTTTCAAAAGAAAATAATAATAAAGTTGTGCTGTATATAAAGCCAGAATTTATTAATAATTTTAAATTTAATGCTTCGGGATTCCTACCCAGAAAATGCAAAGCATAAACTAAGTATACTGCTAATGCGGCCGTTCCAATTGTTGGAGCTATATCGCCTTGATCATACGGTTCCAGATTTGCGTTGAACTTAAAAATTAGCCATTCAAATCCCTAGGTTATGAATACTCCTATTGTCATTGCAGCCAGTAATGTTGCAATATTTTCAGCGGTGGGATTTTGTAATGCAGATTTATTTTGAAAAAAATCGCATAGCGATAATCCTAAAAATATAAAATAAAGTGGTCTGGAACTTATTCTTTCGAAAATCTTAAATAGTGTTTCCATATTTTTTACCTCCGTTATGACATAAATGGTGGGACGATTTAGGCGGCAATAGCTTTTAGCTTTTGAGCCTGAACATAGTCACTCCACCACTGCATGAGAACTACTCGTTCTGCGAGATACTCCGCGCGATTATATGCGGCAATTATTTCATCTTTCTTCGAGTGGGCAAGGGCGGCTTCTAAGACATCAGTCCTAAACTGTCCAGACTCCTCAGCAGCCGTTCTAGCGATGGATCGCATACCGTGGGCTACAAGCTCACCTCCGAAGCCCATACGGATTATGGCCGCATTAGCTGTTTGTTCATGCATATGGTTAAGAGGAGCCTTTATGCTTGGAAACACCCATTCACGATGCCCACTTATCGCTTTCATTGACTCCAGGACTCTCAAAGCTTCTTTGCTTAGTGGAACTTTGTGAGGCTTCTTCATTTTCATAAACTCAGCCGGGATGTTCCACATTGAGTTATCGATATCTATATCAGCCCATCTTGTGCGAACAGCTTCACCAGGACGTACCCAGGTCAGTAACTGCCATTCAATCAGCAATCGTGTCTCCAAACGAACAGAGGCATTGTTTAACACCAATAGGAAGCGGGGTAACTCGGAAGGGGGTAATGCAGGCATATTCTGCTTTTTAGGCTTACTGAACCGTTGCCCAAGGTTGTCAGCCGGATTGAATTCGATAAGTTCCTCAGTTGCTGCATAACGGAAAATTTCATTTAATCGGGAAATGATTCGCCGTAAAGTTTCGAGGACTCCTCGTTGCTCAATAGGGTCAAGATGTTGCTTTAAGAGTTTAGGTCGGATCTCATTGATAGGAACATTACCCAAGCCGGGAAAGATATTTCTCTCCAGGCTTCGCCAGATATCTTCTGCATGGTCTTGTGAGATACCTGATGTCTTTACCTTCTCATCTAACCATTTCCTTGCCACGGCTTGGAGAGTGTGTTCAGTAGCATTCTTTAAGGCATTAGCTTTATCGTTGTTATGGATTTGAGGATCAATGCCATTGGCAAGCAAGGAAAGGTATTCATCTCGTAAGGCTCTGGCTCTTGCCAGTGTAAGGTGAGGATATGTTCCTAAGCTCACCTTAGTTCGCTTTTTGGTCACCGGCACTGCATACCTGAAATACCAATTCTTCTTCCCTCCTTTCGAGAGGGGGGCGATTCGTAGGATCAAACCATCCCCGTCGAACAAGTTGATTTCTTTGGCGGCTGGCTTGGTGCTTTTGATTTCAGTGTCAGTGAGCTTCTTAGCGATTTTTGCCATTTTGGGACCCTCGATTTTAGGACCCTTCGTTGTGGGTCCCATTCAGGGTGCCATAAGTGATAGTTCTCAGCAATTCTCACTAGACTACAATAGACGTAAAAAAGCCCGCAAGGCTGGTTCCATGCGGGCTTAGTAGACTTTACTGAACTTCAGTACATCATTATTTGGTGGAGCTGGCGGGAGTTGAACCCGTGTCCGAAATTTTGTAACTAACTGATTTGTAATGGATAATAACTTGCCTTGATTTCTACGGCTCCTTTACGGCTCCTTTCAGTTCCTGCCACTGACCAGTTTTGGTTTTCTCTCCGTGTTGCCGTCATACTCCTTCAGATAGCGACCATAATGCCGGAAGAGCATCTCCGGTCCCTTATGGCCCATTTGCGCCGCCAGCCAGAAAAGGTTTACGCCGCGGCTGATCAAGCGTGTGGCGAACGTGTGCCGGGTCTGATAGGGATTGCGATACCTGATACCGGCTTTCCGAAGCGTTGGCACCCAGGCCTTTTTCCTGATGGCATCCGCGCTGGCCCATGGCTTGCTTGTCTTTGGATCCTCAAAGACACAACCGTCCTTCATGAAACTGAACAGGAGCAAACCAACGGCCTGGCAGCGCCGGCAGAGATGTCGATTACTCGTAACTGGGTTGGCGATGAAGCGGCACAGGAAGCACTCCAGACCGCTTACGAAAATGACGAACTGCGTGCGCTGCGCGTGATCTTCCCGTCCGGCAACGGCTTCTATGTGCTGGTGGAGGTACGCCAGAGTTCATGGTCTGCTGCAACCTCTTCCGTTGTTGGCGCGACCTATTCTCTGCGTGTACGCGGCAAACCTAAACGCATCTACGCGTCTGGTTCCTGAGCGGCTTCGGCCGCTTTTTTTATCCCTCCGACCATGTAACAAGAGAAAAATGAAATGGCGCAAAAAACATCACAGAATTCACTACGCAACGTGGCGCTTACTGCATCGAAAGCCTATCGCACCAAAGCCGGCATTACCGTCCCTGAATGGGATGACGTAAAGGTAACCCTGCGTGAACCGTCCGGCGATGCGTGGGTGAAATTCCGGGAAATCGTTAACCCGCAGCTAGCCGATGGCGAAGAGGCTCCGCAGCTCACAGAGGCGCAGAAGTTCCTGCGCAACAAAGAGGCTGACGTAGTTCTGTTTATTGACGTTCTCCTGGATGAAAACGGTGAGCGTGTATTCAGCGATGAAGATCAGGAGCAGGTATCTAAGATTTATGGACCTGTTCACGCGCGCCTGCTGGCTCAGGCTCTTGGTCTCGGAATGAGCCAGGAAGAAGCGGGAAAGCCGTAAAACAGCCGCTGACCTTCTTCCTGATGTCACTCGCGCTCCGTCTGGGGCGAACCTTGCAGGAGCTGCGTCAGACCATCACTGCCAGTGAGCTGAAGATGTGGATCGAGTACGACTGCATCAGCCCGTTAGGTGACTGGCGTGGCGACGTCCAGGCCGCACAGGTTTCAGTTGCGATGCTGAATTCTCAGGGCGGGAAATTCACCATTAACGATGTGATGCTGAAATGGGGTGAGCAGGAAGAAGACAGGGAGATCAGCGAGCTGGAGGAATGGATGTCTGCTTTATAATGCGTTATTAAATAGTGACATTATTCGTTCCAATTATTAGGATTGCCCTTGATACTTTAAATTTGGGGGCAGTCATGGAATTTTTGCTGGTAGCTATAGTAATTGGTGTCATCCCTGCGTTAATAGCACAAAGTAAAGGGCGGTCATTTTTTGCTTGGTGGGTATACGGAGCATTGTTATTTATTATTGCGCTGGTGCATTCAATTCTTATAAAGAAAGATCCGCACTTTGAAGAAAAAACCATGCTGGATGACGGCATGAAAAAATGCCCGTTTTGCGCAGAGCTAATCAAGAATGAGGCAGTGAAATGTAAACACTGTAGCAGTGATCTCACATCTTCTTCAGAAGGCAGTCATTCGGTGAAAACCGAAGAAGAATATCTTGAAGAAGCTAGAAAAAATGCTGGTCTGTCATAGATAAGTTTAATAAAGATAAACCTCGCTGTTGCGAGGTTTTTTTATGGGTGAAATATGGCAACGCTCCGTGAATTGATCATAAAAATTTCTGCCAATTCCTCTTCTTTCCAGACCGAGATCGCCCGTGCGTCTCGTATGGGAACAGATTACTACCGCACTATGGAACAGGGCGGGAAAAAAGCGGCGGCTGCCCAGCGTGAGACCCAGCGTTCATTGGCAGAACTGAATTCTCAGCTCGCAACAGTACGTTCTTCTGCTGCCGGACTTGCCGGGGCATGGGCTGGAGCATTTGCCACACATCAGCTGATCGCGTTCGCCGACACGTGGAACCAACTGAATGGACGTCTTCGCCTGGCGTCCTCTTCCAGCGAGGATTACGTGCAATCCCAGCATGTGCTGATGGAGATCAGCCAGCGCACCGGAACATCCCTCGAGGCAAACAGCAACCTTTATAGCCGAATTGCCCAGTCCCTGCGTGATGCAGGCTACGCTTCTGCAGACGTTGCAAAAGTTACCGAAACCGTTGCAACCTCACTGAAGTTGTCTGGCGCCAGTACCGAAGAGACGAGTTCTGTTATCACCCAGCTTAGCCAGGCGCTTGGCTCTGGCGTTTTGCGAGGTGAAGAATTCAACGCCATTATGGAGAACGGCGGCCGCCTGGCGAAACTGTTGGCTGATGGGTTGGGTACCACAGTTGGTGGACTGCGTAATATGGCCAACAACGGTGAGTTGACGACTAACAAAATTGTCCCGCTGCTGACCAACGTTGAGGTCCTGCGCAAAGAATTTGAACAACTACCCGCTTCAGTCAGCGGTTCAGCACAGAAAGTTCAGAACGCCTTTCTCGCCTGGGTCGGCGGTGCGGACGATGCCGTCGGCGCATCCTCCACACTTTCCGGCGTGCTGGATGGCCTGGCAAATAACATCGATGATGTTGCCAATGCGGCTGGACTGCTGGTTGGCGTCGGCCTGGCCCGTTATTTTGGCAATATGGTTGGCAGTGTTGCGCAATCTACCCGCGCAGTGTTGTCCAACACGGCCGCAGAGATTGAGCTGGCGCAGGCGCAGGTTCGTGGTGCACAGGTAAGTGTTGCTGCTGGTCGGCAAGCACTTTACAGGGCGCAGCAGGCCCGTGCAGCAGCAACCAGTATCGAGGCGCAGATTGTTGCCGAACGCAACTTGGCTGCCGCCCAGGCATCGCTGAATAATGCTCTTGCCGGAAGGGCTTCAGCTGTAAATAACCTTACCAATACGGCCTCGGTGATGTCCCGTCTTGGTAGCGGTGTGTTGGGTATTCTCGGTGGATGGCCCGGCGTTATTATCGGCGCTGGTGCCGCAATGTACGGCCTGTATCAGCATACCCAGCAGGTACATAAAGAAGCGGTTGGATTTGCCAATAATCTGGATGAGATAAACGGTAAGTTGCAGCAGATGTCGGTGCTTGGGCTGCGTTCCACTGCAGCTGATGCCCGTACATCGTTACAGGCTCAAAAGCAGGACCTGGCCGATCTCGATTCGCAAATAGCGAAAGTGAAGGATAGTCAAGCTGGACTGGCAATGATTCAGGAGAAATATAACAAATCTCCCAAGTTAACCTACCTGAACACTTTCATGGATCAGGCTGATATAACCGAGAAAAACATTGCTCTAACAGATCGGTTATCACAGCTTGAGTTTGAAAGAGAAAAGGTTGCTGCAAGAGTCGTCGCTACTCAAAAACTTGTAAATGATGCGAGCGATCTCGCTACTCAAAGAGCTATACAGCAAGCTGGCGCGATTTCCATACTGAATGGCGCATATAAACTTCTCAATCAAACTATGGCAGTTGTTCCTACAGCTGAACCAAAGTTTGTAAGTCCAGTTGTTCCAGTTTCGAATGCTACGCCTCAGCAGCAAACCGCTCTGGAGCGTTCACGCCGCGATAATGAACTGGCCAGCCTCAGCGGTTTAGAGAAACTCCATCAGCAGCATGTTTACGAAGCTGAAGACCTGAAGCTGACCGGGGCGCTTTACACCCAGTACATCTACAACAAGGACCAGGCGGCCAAAAAGGATGCAGCAGCAGCTGACGCAAAAAAAACCTCCACCGCCGCCTCTAAGGAACAAAGTAAGGCCGAACGTGAAGCGGCCAGCACAGCCGAGCAGTATTCCCGCAAAATTGCCGATCTCAGTGTGGCCATCGATGTTCAAAAAGTCCGTGCATCCGAAGGGGAGAAGGCCGCAGATCTGTATGCGGCGTCCCATCAGGCTGGCACAAAATGGACGGACGAGCAGCGTAAGTCGATTCAGGCTTCATCTGCTGAACTGGCAAAATGGACGCAACGAGCTGATGAAAATGTTCGTAAGCAGCGCGAGCAGGCTGATGCTCTCAAGGATCTGACTGAAGCGGCCAGAAAGTTTCGTGATGATGCGACCCTGACAACGCAAACGGCGGGGATGAGTGATCGGCAACGTCAGCGTTTTGAAGAAGAGCAGCAGATTAATCGCGTTTTCTCAAAAACTGACGGTGGTACTGAGGCTATGGCCCAGCGTGCAGCTGCACTGGATGCGCTGAATGAAAAGTACAAAGCCATGGCGGCTTCTGGTGCCGACTGGATTTCCGGGCTGTCGAGAGGGTTCAACAACTGGTTTGATACCGCTTCCGATTATGCATCCCAGTCAGCTGATTTGGTAAATAACTCCATGACAGGCCTGGTAAGCAATATCTCCGATGAGCTGGCGAGGAATAAGGTTGACTGGGAAGACTGGTCAAAATCAGTACTTGCTTCCATGCAAAAAATTATTCTCAACGCCATGCTGGTGGACTCGCTGAAATCAGCCGGTGGGGGTGGGCTATTTGGCTCTATTGGCAGCCTGATGGGCGCTGGCGCGACCGGTTCAGGAGGGAGTACACCCTCAGGTGCTTATACCGGTTCTGCTGCAGGCGTTAAGTTTGCTAAGGGTGGAATATTCGATTCCCCAAATCTTAGCCATTTCAGCAATTCGATAGTCTCCAGCCCGACGATGTTTAAGTTTGCCAAAGGCGATGGTTTGATGGGTGAAGCAGGACCAGAAGCGGTTATGCCCTTAACACGTACACCTAACGGAACGCTTGGCGTGCGGATGGTGGGCACCACAGCGCCATCAGGAGGAAATGGGGATATCAATATTACCCAACATTTCAATATTTCCGGGAACGGTGATGCAGCACTTAAACAGGCAATGCAGGAGGCGGCGCGACAGGGAGCTGCGGATGGTGCCAAAAAGGCCCGTCAGGACATGCTGAGTGATTTCCAGACCAACGGTCAGGGGCGGAGAATGTTGGGTGTTTAACTGAGGAGTAATTATGGCTGCGCTTGAATGGCCTGCTGATGTATGCCCGGCGTCGCTTACGTGGCGGCCGGAAAGTAATACCAAAACCTTTCGGTCGCCTTTTAACGGCGCGTCGCAAACTGTCAGATTCCCCGGCACTCGTTGGCTCTGCTCCCTGACCTTCAGCAACCTTTCCGATGAAAAATCCCGCCGAATTGATGCGCTGGTGGCGGAACTCGATGGTGAATACGGCAGGGTTAAGATTCGTGACTGGGGAAGGGCGGGCAGAGCACCAGCGGGTAATCCCGTGGTTTCCGATGCCAACCAAACCGGGGCTGAATTACACAGCAAGGGGTGGACGCCCGGAGCACTGGTGCTTCATACGGGGGATTATCTTACGGTGAATGACGAGCTGAAGATGGTTACCGCGGATGTCACCGCCGCCCCAAACGGAACAGCCATTATCCCAATAGCCCCGATCCTGCGTAGTTCGCCAGCGGCCAATGCGAAAATTGAGGTGGCGAAGCCCTACGGCATTTTCAAACTGAAGGATAACCAGCAGGGAACAGGAAACCGTGTTCCCGGCGTTTTCACCAGTTACACCCTGGAGTTTGAGGAGGCGTTTTAATGCTGTATTCCCCTTTTTCCGATCAGATGGTCGACATTCTTTCGCGCGACAGGGTGACGGCGGTCATCGCCGCAAATATCCAGTTTGAGTCCGGCACCGTGTACGTTCATTCGGGCACTGGCACGCTGGTGCTTGGCGGTTACGTTTATTACGGAATGGGC
The DNA here is from genome assembly GCF_032012665.1 of Scandinavium sp. NCBI lineage: Bacteria > Pseudomonadati > Pseudomonadota > Gammaproteobacteria > Enterobacterales > Enterobacteriaceae > Scandinavium > Scandinavium sp. The sequence goes on along the minus strand of NZ_DALZVG010000014.1, from coordinate 45,208 downwards.
CGCCTCGGTTCCGTTGATGATGCCAGTGAAACCAATACAACCAGCCCGACGCAGCTGAAACTTACCCTTTCCGGGCTGGACATGTCGCTGTTTGCCACCACGCTGAACGAGCGTTGTGTGGGGCGGCAGGCTGAAATTTATCTGGTGGCGCTCGATGATAACGGCGTGGCGCTGGTTGCTGACCTTATCTTTAAGGGCAAGGTGACCAGTACCGGCGCGACGATCGGGGATACCAACGCCATTCAGTACACCGTCAGCAATATCTTTGAGGACTGGCAGAGGCCATTTCCGGATCGTTTTACCGATGAGTCGCAGCGCGCGGCGTACCAGGACGATCGGATATTCCGATACGTTGCGCAGATGTCCGAACGGTCTATTTTCTGGGGCAGCAAAAAAGACGCACCCGGCTTTACCTATTCGTAAGGAACACCATGAAACACCCAGACTGGCATAACAGATTAATCGCCGTGATAAGGGCCGCTGAAAAGCGGCCTTTTTTATGGGGCGAGCATGACTGCTGCCTGTTCGCTGCTGACTGTGCGCAGGCCATGACCGGGGAAAACTTTGCTGATAGCTGGCGGGGTACTTACCATTCTGCCGCAGGCGCGAAAAAGGCGCTTCTGCGTGGCGGTGGCTCGCTGGAAAAGGTGCTGGCGAAATATCTCACTGAGGTTCCGGTCAAGCTGGCGCAGCGCGGAGATATTGCTGTTGTGGAGAATGCGGGCTCCCGCTGCGCGGGTGTCATTTACGGCGGCGCGGTCTGGGTGCCGGGTAATACCGGACTGGTATGCCTGAGAATTAAGCCGCTCAGCGTATGGAGGGTTCGCTAATGCCTGCTGCTATCCCGATTGTTGCCACCGTGGCCGCCGGTGCTGCAGCATCATATCAGGCCTATACCGTTGCGATGGCGATCACTATCGCCGCTCAGGTCGCCACACAGATGCTCACCAAAAAGCCGTCGCTGGGAGCATACCGCGATACGTCTGAACGCAAGCAAGTGCTGCGTGCGGCGGCCAGCGCCAAAACGGTTTGCTATGGCCGCACCATCTCCGCAGGTACGTTGTTTTTTGCCGAGGAGCAGGCGGGCGATCAGACTGACGGCGAATGGCTGCATATGGCGATCACCCTGGCAGGGCATCCGCTGTCGAATACGGGTGCGGTGTACCTCTCCGATGAGGAGATCGGCACCTACGGCGAGAATGCCACATATGAGGTGCACACTGACCGGCAGACTGCTGATCCGTTCATGCTGGCTAATGCGCCGTCATGGAAACCCGACATGATAGGCCGGGGACTGACCTGGCTGAGGCTGTCCCTGAAGTTCAATGCGGAAAAGTTTCCATCCGGAATTCCTGGGGTCAAGGTCGAGAAGTACGGCCGCGCAGTCTACGACCCGCGCACCGGCCAGACGGCTTACAGCAACAACCTCGCGCTGTGCGTGCTGGATTATTACCGCGTGTACCTGAAAGTTCCGGATTCCGATATTAACTGGGATCAGTTTCAGGAAGCCGCAAACATCTGTGATGAAGTCGTGACCAACGGCGACGGCAGCACAGACAGACGCTATACCCTCAACGGAGAATTTGATCTCAGTGAGAATAAAGCCAGCATTCTGGACGCAATGCTGGCGGCCTGCGCGGGTCAGCCCACTTATATCGCCGGGAAGCATGGGATTCTGGTCGGTGCTTATTATGGTCCGGCTACGATGGAAATCACCGAAAGCCAGATCGCCGGTGATATCGAAATCATGCCGGAGGTTGCCCAGTCCGAGCGCGTCAACACTATCAAGGGAACGTTTGTCGATCCCCTGCAAAATTTTACTGAGGTCGATTTCCCGTCAGTCTCCGTTGCGGAATGGGTGACCGAGGACGGGGTTGAAATTTCTCAGGATATGAAGCTTCGCTTTGTGACCTCTGAATTTCAGGCCCAGCGTCTGGCCTCCATAAAACTGAACCGCACCCGCATTTCCAGAACAATGAACGTGGTGCTGAATCTGAGCGGGTACCGCTATCGTCCGGGAATGTATGTCACCGTTAACCTCCCTACAATCGGGATAACCGGCGTAGAAATGTGCGTCACGGACTGGAAATTTGGCATACAGAATGGCGTTCAACTGACACTAAAACAGGAAACCGCCGATGTGTGGGGGGATGCAATCGGCAAGCCTATTGACCGGCCACCGTTCACCGATCTCCCGCCGGGCGGCGTGGCCCAGCCGCAGAACCTGCAGTACACCGTTGAAGAAATCGGTCAGGTTGTTCAGGGCGTACTGTCCTGGCAGAACATTGGGCAGTATGCCTACAACAAGGTGTTGATCCGCCGTGATGGTGAGATGGTGATGTCCGTGCAGGTGCCGGGCTCTTTTGTCAGGCTGACAGGGCTCCTGCGCGATACATACACCGCCCACGTTATCGCCGTTAACCTGATGGGGGCGCAGTCACCCGAGGGTTATCTGGAGTTCAGTATTGAGGCACCGCCGCCCCCGTCGACTGTTGATGTTGAGCAGGGGTATTTTGCCATCACACTGAAGCCGCGGATGGCCGAAATAACCAGCGTTTCGACGCAGTGGGATTTCTGGACATCCGGTGAAACACCGCTGCCGGACACCGGTACAGCAACGGTAGAGGCATCCGCCACCCGGGCCGGTATGGGGACCACCTGGACCAGTAACGAACTGCAGATTGACCATACCTACTACTGGTATGTCCGGACAATCAACGCGTTCGGCACATCGTCTTTTGTTGAGGTTGCCGCGGTCTGCACGACCGACACCGGCGATTTGCTGGACCAGATTGCAAATGAGATTGAAGGGTCGGAAACATTCAAGAACCTGAATAATCAGATCGACATCAACACCGACGCAATTATCGAAAATGCCATAGCCAACGATGCGGACGTGCAGCGCCGCCGGAAGCAGGACGGGAAATTTGTTTCTGAAATCCTGCGAATTGACACGACGATAATCGAAAACGATCACGCCTATGCGGAGGCGTTTGAGCAACTGACGGTTCAGGCCGACCAGAACAGCGCCGCAGTACAGCAGGTATCCAGTGCTTACGCCGACCTGAGCGGAAAGTTGTCTGCGCAGTGGGGCGCAAAAGTGCAGGTGGACAGCAACGGTCAGAGTTACGTCGCTGGCATGCAGTTAGGAGTTGAGGGTAACGGCGGCGCCGTTCAGAGCTATTTCCTCGTCAGCGCTAATACCATGGGGTTCTATAACCCCGGGAACGGCTCCATGAAGCTGGCTATGGCTATTAAAAACGGCCAGGTGTTCCTCAATGAGGCCCTGATTGATTACGCCTCTATCACTCTGGCGAAAATTGGCAGCTGGTACTCAGCTAACTATGTCGCCGGACAGACCGGTACGCGCATGGGCGCTGATGGCTCGTTTGAGATGAACGGCGCGATCAGCGGCAGCGGGCGCCTGCGCATTACCAATAACCTGATTGTCGTGTACGACGGGGCAGGGAACGTGAAGATTAAGTTGGGGTATCTGAAATGAGTGATTTTGGTTTACAGGTATTCTCGCCGTCCGGGAAGGCGCTGAACGTTTCTGATGCGGCACCGTTGCAGTTTATTCGGAAAATAACTGACAGCGAGGTGGACCTGGGCAGTAGCGGATCGACTACGTTCGATTTTTCCTCCCAGGTTCCCGCCGGTGTACAGCTTATGGTCTGGACTGATATTGCCGCGCTGGTTCTGGATTCCCCTACTTATCTTACCTATAACACCGTTCCCATAAATATCACCGTTAACGACAGGAAGGTGACGATTTCGGTACCTTCATTTGGGGCAGGGGCATGGGGGGCTCCACCAGAGCGACGGCCATCTGGTTACTGGGTATTTGCAGTCTATCAGCAGCCGGTTACTGCGGACGGATGGGGGCTTTATGTTGATGAGGGCGGGGCTTTTCCTGCTGTCGTTAATTCATCCGCCAGCCTGTTTATGACAGGAGCCTACACGATTACGTTTACGGGAACATACCAGCTCAATTGCTCTGCAAATGCGATGGTGTTTTGCAACTGCAGCGATGATTCGGTGGGGCTCATATTTGACCAGGCTTCGAAGCAAATCAAGGGGTATAAGCCAGCGGGTGCTGACTGGGGAACTCAGGGTGGCTTCAGCGTTACGCTGAAAATCTGTGTCTTCGACATCAAAACGCCGACCGTACCTGACTGGGGCCTGATGATTTATGGGGCGGATGGACAAGTGAGTTTTACGTCCAGTGAATTGCCGCTGATCATCCGTCAGCAAATCCCTCTCCCGTCAGCGGTCGGTAACTGGAGCAATTTTAGCTCACCAGGAAACATTCCAATGATCCCCCTCTCAGGAATGGGCTCTAAAACGACCCGGCAATCAGATATCTGGCGAGTGAATCCGGCGCTGAATAGTACGCACGTTGGCTATGGGCCCGGCGCAAGGCTGGTCCACGTAGGCGATAACATATTGCCCGATCTCGAAGTCATCCCCCTCAAAGGCAAAACAATCCCGGTTATCTGGGGCTCAGATTATTTTTAACAGGTGAAACTATGGGCTGGTACAAAACAGGCACAATCGCTATTTCAGGCGCGACAGTCACCGGAACGGGGACTAACTGGACAGACAACAAGCAAGGGATAGGCCCGGGTCAGGCATTGTTAATTCCGGCGGCCGGTACTGTCAAAATGTACGAAATTCTGCGCGTGGACAGTGCAACTACTTTAACGCTGACAAGCGATGCGGGGACTGTCTCAGCGGGGCAGGCTTACGCGATCATGAGCTTTTACAGCGACAGCGTGCCGGATTTTGCCCGACGTCTGGCTGCGCAACTGAGCTACTACCAGACTCAGATGGATGGCTGGCAGCAAATTATGACCGGTACCGGCAGTATTAATATTACTGCTCCGGATGGCACGTCGGTAACGATCAGCAGTTTTAAAAAGCTGACTGACGACATGAATAACAAGGCTGATCTTGATGGCGGGGCGGTAGCAATAGTCCAGGGCGGTACCGGCGCTACAACGAAGGAAGTCGCTCGCACAAACCTCGGTTTGGGAAGTAGCGCGGTCAAAGACACAGGCACCGCCCAGGGTAATGTCATGGTGGTTGGTACGGATATGGGGACGCCTGTCGGAGAAAAGTATAAATTTTTCCAGATCGGAAGTGAAATTGAAGTATCGACAACCAGCATGGATACAATCAATGGTGCAGGGCTGTATAACAAACTTATTCCAAGTTCATCTGCAAACAACTCCCCAATAGTCTCGACCAATTATTGGTATGTATTGAATGTGGGCAGGTCAAACATGGGGGCGTTTACCCAATTTGCGCTTCCGTATGCTACTCAAACACACCCTGGCAGAATGTTCTTCCGTGGCTTCAATACCAATGCCTTTTCTCCCTGGGCAGAGTTCTATACGACAATGAATACGACGAAAGCCAGTGACGGAACGTTAAAAGCCGCATCTCCAGTTGCCCGAATCGTAACAAGCCAGGAAGTGTGCCAGCGTGCCGATATAGCTGAGGATGGTTTTGTATGGTGCGGCAGCGGCACAGCGAATGCTGAGGCTGAAGGTATCAACATTTCCCGCCTTGATGTCGGCGTGTACGTTCTTACGGGTTCAGCTGGACTGGCATCAGAAGGCTGGCAACTTCTGCCGCCAATGGACCCGGGCGGCATGGGCGAGCTTGGCGTTGTCGAAGCGGAGCAAACAGAAAGTGGTGGGCTGACAATCCGCCTGTTCAAGCGAAAGTACATGCTGAGTGATGACGGCGAAATAGTGAAAACGAAAGGTGAGCCGATCGACGTGCCTGAAAATAGTTGGATCGATGTGCGTCTTGATATGCCGGAAGACAGCATCTGGAATCGGAAGCAGAGAGAAGCAACTGAGGGCGTAGATTTGCTTGAGGGCTCTGGAAGCTGAAAAGTTGCCGCAGCCAGGTCCTATGCAAGAACGGGCTGCGGCGTATTGCCCTGGCGATCAATCGTCACCAGCTAACCACATGTCAGCTTCTTCAAACATCTCCTGTACAGCGGCACTGATCCGCTCCTTCTCGTGCTTGCTGGCGTCAGTATTGATTGCTGGCAACGACATCATCGGCTTAACGCGAACGTCAGCATCAGGAAAGATACGATGAATCCGCTTCGCCAACTCACCGAGAATAATATCGTTCGCACCTTTCAAACCTTCAAAATTACGCTTGTCGTAAACCAGTTCCACAAACATTACAGGCTCCTTCTTACTGTTTGGATATACAGTAATTTAATGCATACATTTACAGTGTCAAGGTTGTAATGAAAGGCATAAAAAAAGCCCGCAAAGCGGGCTTCTTCATCGCTCAGGAGCCACGGCTCCTTTACGTATACTTTTTTGTCCCGCTACCGTCTGGTCGGTGTCCTGCCGGGACTGCTAACTTCCTGTTTTTGCTGGTGCTGTCCTTGCACTGTCCTGTTTGAAGTGGTGGAGCTGGCGGGAGTTGAACCCGCGTCCGAAATTCCTACATCCTCGGTACTACATGCTTAGTCAGTCTTTACATTCGCCTGGCACCTGCGGATTGACACGCCACTACCAGACTAGCCTGATTAGTTTTAACGCTTCAACCCCAGGCAGGGCTTCCACGCGATCTCTTTTGGGTTTGACCTCTCTTTGATCCCCGTCTTAAGAGCGGAAGCTAGGGAGAGAGGGCTCAGAGCAGGTTATTAAGCTGCTAAAGCGTAGTTTTCGTCGTTTGCGACTATTTTTTTGCGGCTTTTAACGAGGCAAACCGCCCCTCGGCATGCACCTTGGGTTTCGCGAATCCCGTCGAATCCAGAATCAGCCCCAATGTGTTCCAGCCAGTATAACAGACCTGGCCGGGGAAATACCACCGCTATAAGGCGCAGAAACGCTCACTTAACGCTCACGCAGCGCTTCTTTCGCACGGTTGAACGGCTTAATCAGGTAATCCATGATCGTTTTTTCACCGGTTTTGATATCGACGCTGGCGACCATCCCCGGCGAGATGTTGAATTTGCGTCCGCGCTTGTTCAGCAGATAGTCCTGGTGCGTGCGGATAAACACCCGGTAATAGACGATTTCTGGCTTCACTTTGTCCTGAATGGTGTCTGGCGAGATGGTTTCCACTTCCCCTTCCAGGCCGCCGTAAATCGCGTAATCGTAGGCGGTGATTTTCACCAGCGCCCGCTGGCCCGGGTGAATAAAGGCGATATCACGTGGCGAAAGGCGCGCTTCAATCAGCAGATGATCGTCCACGGGCACGATCTCCATCATTTCCCCGTTTGGTGGAATCACGCCGCCGATGGTCGTCACCTGGATGTTTTTGACGATGCCGCGCATCGGTGAGCGCACGGTCATGCGGGTTACGGAGTCCTCGCGGCCTTTAATTATTGCCGAAAGCATATCCACTTCTGCGTTCGCCTTGGAGAGTTCCTCGCGGGCCTGCACGTAATACTGCGAGCGCAGGTCGGTGATTTTCAGGCCAAGGTCGCTCTTTTCCCGCTGTAGGCGCAGCACTTCCACGTGGCTCGCCGCTCCGCTTTTTTGCAGCCGTTCGGTGATGGCGAGCTCTTTATTAACGGAGTCCAGGGCGTCCTGAAGGTCGGCCTGCGAATCGGTGAGCTGTGCGCGGCGGGATTTATACAGCCGCGTTTCTGATGCGATCAGATCTGGCCAGGCCTTCAGTGAATCGGGAAATTTAAGCGGCAGATCGTTCACTTCGGCATTCAGCCGCACGCTGGAAGCGAGCGAAGCGCGGTACTTGGCCGCGCTCTCCCCGACGTTCGATTCGGAGCGGGTGGGGTCGAGTTTCGCCACCACTTCGCCAGCCTCCACTTTATCGCCTTCGTGCACGTTGAGTTCGGTAAGGATCCCGCCGTCAAGGGACTGCAACACCTGCTCGCGGGAGCTTGGGATGACTTTCCCGGTGCCGGTGGAAACTTCATCTAATGTGCCAAACCAGGCCCAGACGCCAAGCAGTAAAAAGAGGGCGGTTGAAAGCAGGACAATTTTGCTGGCGCCGGAAAATTCGTTCTCCCGGCGGATGTCCAGGTCATCCATGGCGATATCATGCTGACTGGTTTTCATTATTCCACCCCCGTCCGTTCGCCGCGTTTTGCCCTGGTGCGCGGCTGCTGTTCATCGCCTGTGCTTTCGGGGCGTCCATCACCAGCTGTCCCTCTTTGAGGACCACCACGCGGTCAACCAGCTCCAGTACCGGCACGCGGTGGGTCGCGACAATCAGCGTGCGGTTGCCGAGCCAGTTGCCGAGGCGCTGAATAAATTCCCGCTCGGTGTGCTCGTCAAGCGAAGCGCTCGGCTCGTCGAGCAGCACGATGTTCGGCGAGCGCAGCAGCATGCGCGCCAGCAAAATTGCCTGACGCTGTCCGCCGGAGAGACCGTTGCCACCTTCCATAATCGGATGATCCAGCCCTTTCGGCAGGCGCTTCACAAAGCTGTCGGCTCCGCAGATCTCCAGCACTTCAAAGATGGCTTCATCGTTGGCGTGCGGTGCGCCGAGGGTTAAGTTTTCGCGCAGGGTGCCGAAAAAGAGCCTCGCGTTCTGGCTGAGAAAACCGATGTTGCGGCGCAGATCGGCCATGTCGATTTGCCCGATGCTGAGGTTATCGAGGCGTAAATCTCCGTTCACCAGATCCACGCCGCCCGCCAGTGCCTGCAGCATGGTGGATTTCCCCGCGCCGTTGCGGCCGAGTAGCGCGACGCGTTCGCCGGGTAAAATTTCCAGGCGCGAAATGCGCAGCGGCACGCGCTGGTCTTCCGCGTGGTAACGGAAGTGCGCATTCTCAAAGACGTAGTGGCCGTGGAAAATCTCCTGATGCACCAGCGTCTCGTCGCGCTGGGTTTCCGTTGGCAGCTGCATGATGCTGTCGAGGCCCGTTTTAGCGGCTTTCACCTGCTGCCAGCGGGCAAGCACGCCGCACAGTCCGGCCATCGGCGCAATCATGCGCGATGCCAGCATGGAGGCGGCGACAACGGAACCGGTCGTCAAATCGCCTTCAATGACCAGCGGCGCGCCAAACAGAATCACGGCGGCGTACACCAGGCTCTGCACCGACATTCCCCAGCCGATCAGCCCCTGGGTGACTTTGCGCGTGCGCAGGCCGGATTCGCCGGTGATGCGGATGTAGCTGTTCCACTGTTGCAGGAAACGGTTCTCCGCCTGCATCAGCTTGATGTCTTCCAGCCCCTGTACGCTCTCGACCAGTACGGCATTGCGCAGGGTGGATTCGTGCGCGGACTGGTTGGCCAGCACCGCGAGCTTTTTCTGCAGCAGCAGGCCCGGCAGCACCATCATAATCGCCGCCACCGGGGCTATCCACGACAGCTGCGGGGCGATGATCCCAAGGACGATCACGAACAGGAAAAAGAAGGGCAGATCGACCAGCGTCGAAAGCGTGGATGAGGTGATCATTTCCCGGATCTGCTCCAGTTCGCGCAACTGAGAAATAAAGCTCCCGGTGGAGCGGGGCACGGCGCTGTTGCGCAGGCGCAGCGCGTGGCTGAACACGCGGTCTGAGATACGCATGTCAGCGCGCTTCCCGAGCACGTCCATAATGTGCGTTCGCGCCTCGCGCAGCAGAAAGCCAAAGATCACCGAGAGCAGCACGCCCGTTGCCAGCACGTAGAGCGTCGGATAGGACTGTGCCGGGATCACCCGATCGTAAACCTGCATGGAAAAAACGATCCCGGCGAGCGACAGCACGTTGACCAGAAACGCGGCAAACATCACCGGGATGTAGGGCCTGAGATCCTGGATAACCAGATCCTTCAGCCAGTCCGGGCGGAAGCGGGAAACATAAGTGTCGACGCGGCTGTCCTTCAGTGCCGAAAGCGGGCGCAGGGCGGCGACGTATTTCACCGACGACAGCAGATCGCTTGCCATTACGCGGTTGCTCTCGCTGTCGCCGTCAATCATAAACACGTCGACCGCATCATCGCCGTTGAAGTGCTCAATCACCGCCAGCTGTCCGTCGTCCAGCTCGGCAACCACCGGCAGCCGCCACTGGCTGAAGGCGTGTTCTGTCAGGGTGAGCAGGTGGAAAGACAGCCCGGCCTGGCGCGCAAGCTGCGTCAGCGCGGGCGTGTGAGTTTTGCCCTTGAACCACGGGGCGTTCGCCTGAATGGCGCCCGGCGAACAGGCCACGCGATAGTGGGCGGCAACGTGGCCAATGGCCAGCGCCCAGTTGCTGAGGGCGTGGTCGCTTATCAATTCTTCAACGGGAGGAGCGGCGCGGGTCATGGCTGGATCTCCACGGACTGAATGCTGCGGTTATTTAAGCCAAAAGCCTGGCGCAATGTGCCGGTATTATAGAGGCAGTCAAGCTGAAGCTGATGGAGCTGGCTCTGGGTCGAGAGTTCTGAAAAGCGCGCCTGGTAAACTTCCTGTTCGGCGTTTAACACATCGAGAAGCGGGCGTGAGCCGAGGTCGAGATACTGCTGCTGATAGAGTTCGCGGGTGCGTTCGCTAAGCTGCTGCTGGCGACGCAGAATTTGCAGAGAGGTTGCCAGATTCATCGACTGGCTACGCGCTTGCAGCAGCTTCTGGCGCACGTCCAGCCGAGTGCGCTGAATGGTCGACTGCGCTGATTCCACCGCATGGCTTGCGGCATCGCGCCGGGCGGTGAGCCCGCCGCCCTGATAAATCGGCATTTCGACCTTCAGAAACGTTGAATACTGGGTTTTATCCAGCACCTCGTGGCTCGGGTATTTATCGTTGAGGTAGTGCTGAACCGACGGCTCAAGTGATATCGTCGGCGTCATCTGCGCATTGGCGTACTCAAGATTGGCCTGCGCGGCGTTGGCCTGCGCCCAGGCCGCCAGCACGGCGGGCACCAGCCTGTCATCCGGTTTTGCAACCATGCAGCTTTGTTCGAGCTTTGGCGGAAATTCAGGGCTGATGCCGTTGAGAGAGTTCCAGCCGAGCATCGTCATTAACGTTGCCTGGGCGCTGTCGAGGCTCGCCTGATACTGCACCAGCTGTGAACGTGCCGATTCGATGCGGGCGTTGGTCTGCACTACGTCCGACAGCGAACTGGCGCCTTCGTCGTTGCGCTGCTGCGTCAGTTTACCGATGCCGTCCAGCGCGTTGAGCTGCGCGGTGGCGGCCTCCACCATCTCCTGCCAGGTTTGTACCTGTACCATGGCGACGGCGGTATCCCGGGCCACGGTATCAATGCTCACCAGCACGTTGGCCTGCTCCTGCGCCGCACCCGCTGTTTCGGCTTTCACCTGGCTTGAAACCTTGCCGAAGTCATACAGCATTTGTGACAGTGAAAGCACCAGCGACGGGCTGTAACCGTGGTCGGTGTAGGTGTTGCTGTAGCCGTTGTTCATGCCCGCGGTAACCTGCGGGTAGTATTTCGATTTCGCGACGTCAATCTGACTGTTTTGCGATTGCAGCTTACCAATCGCTTCACGGATAGCCGGGTGCCAGTTTACGGCGCGGCTGACGGCGTTGTTCAGCGTCAGCACGCCGGGCGCGGCGCTGCTTAAGGGAAGTTCGGCGGCGGAGCCATCTAGCGACGGTAAACCGTGCTCGCTGGCGAGTCCTTCAGAACTGATGGATTGTGGCTCATCTTCGGCATACACCTGAATGGAACAGAGGTGGAATGCCAGCAATACTGCGACAGGCGCTCTTCTTCCCATATTGTATCCCTTTCAAAAATCACAGCGTTTTTCTGTTTTGCCCCGGGCTCCGTAGCGCCCGGGGCTGTTATCGACTAGCCGGTAATAATGTGGTTTTGCTGCACCAGCTCCTCGTAAGTGGTATGGACGTTATTGAGCGTCACCAGGGTGGTTGGCGTAAAGGCACCGCCGGTTCCATCGCGGTCAATGGCAATCACCGTATCGTTGCCGCTGGTGCTGACCTTCACGAAGTTGGTCAGCGTCGAGGCCTGGTGATCCCAGCCGGTCAGCAGCTCGCGCAGGTCGATTTTGTCGCCCTGAGCCAGGTTGAAGTTGGTCCAGTTATCGTTGTTGTTACCCCCCGTCGCATCGTTACCCAGCAGGTGATAAATCAGCGTGTCGCCATAGGCCGACCCGGTGATGACGTCGTGCTGGTTAGAGCTTGCGATCTGTGGATTCATGTTGATGGTCAGGGTGGCGGTGTCCGTGTGCCCGTTCTGATCGTTGAGCGTGTAGCTGAAGGTCTCCTTGCTGGTCATAGAGGCGACGGTGACCCCGGCTTTCAGCGCATAGGTGTAAGAGCCGTCGAGATTCATGGTCAGCGTGCCGTAGTGCCCCTGAATGGTGGCGGTGCTGGTGCTACTGGTCGGGTTAAGCGTCGCCGTGCTGCCACCATAGCCGTTCACCGTCAGGGTTGTGTGTACCGTCGAGAGCTGATCCAGTGCCCCGGCGGCATCCGTACCGTCAAATATGTTGCCGTGGACGTTGCTGCTGTTGGTGTCGAAGATGTCCAGGTGATACGTCGTGCCGGTGAGGGTCGGCGTGATGGTGATGGTGCCAGCGGACAGCGCCCCGATGCTGCCGTTGACCGTCAGCGTGTAGGTCCCTGCCAGTAGCTCTTTACCGGTTAAGGCAAAGTCGATCCCCGTGCCTAACAGCAGCGAACCGGTGAAGTTGCCGTTGGCGATGGAGGTACCGTTCAGCGTCAGTGCCCAGGTGACGTTCAGCCCGCCGAGCGCCAGCAGCGAGGCGACATCAAAGTGCAGCACTGCGCCTTTCAGCACGCTGTTTGGGTCCACCACAAAGGTGCCGCTGCCGCTCTTCGAGGTGCTGCTGAGCAGGGCTGCGTTCCAGCTCACGCCACCGACGGTGGTGGACGGCAGAGCGACGCTGTCCTGAACGGTGGTGACGCTCATCACCGTGCTGACGTCATCAATCGCATTCAGCGCCTGCGGCGTTGGCGTGATGTTCAGCGAGGCGCTGTCCGTGTCGCCGTTCGGGGCCTTCACGGTATAGACGAAGCTGTCCGGCGTACTGATGCTGTCGGCACCGACGCCGCTTTTCAGGGTGTAGGTGTAGTTGCCTTTTGCATCAATGGTCAGCGTGCCGTACAGCCCGTTGACGGTGGTGGTACCGGTGGCTGAAATCGCCACGCCGTTCACCTCGGTGATGACAGCTGAGGCTGGCGCTATGTCGTTGGTCAGCACGTTGCCGGTGGTGCTGGCGCTGATGCTGTCCACGGCGTAGGTGTGATCCTGTAAAATATTGAGCGTGTAACCGGTCAGCGCGGTAACACCGCTGGCCGTGTTGAGCAGGAAGATGTAATCACCGCCCGGCAGGGTCAGCGTCAGCTGGCTCGAAGAGCCCCCCAGCAGCGGTGCGTTCAGCCAGCCTTTCTGCACCTTGTACTGCTCATACTGCTGCGTCACGTTGTTGAAGCGGTAGATATAGAGGTCAAAGGTTGAAGCCAGCGCCACGCCGCCGACGGAGGATTGCAGGGTCACCGTGCGGGTGCTGCCGTCCTGGACGTCAAACTTGATCGGGTTGCTCATGTTCGCGAGCACGTCGAGGCTCAGTACGTTGCCGAGCCCTACGCCGACGACGGTGAAGCCCGACTGCGAAGACGCGCCGTTGTTGATGGCGGTGACGTCGGTGTCAAACACCAGCGTCGCGCTGTTGTCCGTCGCCACCACGCTGCTGGCGGCAGGCTGTGGGCCCAGGTTGACCACCAGTTGGGCGGAGTCGCTGACGCCGTTGTGGGTAATGGTGTAAGTGAAGCTCTCCTTGTGGCCGAGCACCGCCGCCGAGGTGTTATTCAGCGTATAGGTGTAACTGCCGTCCTGATTGATATGCAGCGTGCCGTACAGTCCGGTAATGTCCGCGCCGCCTGCACCCACGGTGACGACCTGGCCGCTGGCGTTGGTCACCTGAGTGATGACGGTACCGGCTGGGGCGTTATCCTGTCCGCCGCTGGTATCGATATCGGTAATGACGTTACCGGTGTGGGAGGTTGGCCCACTGACGGTCCCCGCGCTGGTTTTCTGCACGTCCACTTCAAGGCTGGTGTACGACCCGGTCGCCAGCAGGCTGCTGTTCCAGGTCACTACCCGATACTGCCCGCCGGTCAGCCCGGTGAGGCTCAGCGATACGCCGCTGCCATTGAGGGTCAGGAGGTCGGCAAACGCCGGATTTGACGAGTCGACAAAGGTTTGCCATGAGCCGCTGGCGGTGTCGTATTTCTGCACCAGGATCTCCTGGGTGGAGAGCAGCGACAGCACGATCCCGGTGGCGGCGGCGTCGATGGTGACATCGCCGGATCCGCCGTCGGCAATGCTGAAGGTCACCTGGGCCGTATCATCGCCCAACACCGATGCGACATTGCCCAGCGCCCCCACCAGCAGCACGCCGTAATCCGTCAGATGCTCGGTGCTGGTGGTGGCGGTGGAGGTCAGCGCCAGGCTGGTGACGTTGTCGTTCGCCGACAGCGGCAGAACGGGCGCGGTGACCTGGCCTTGCCCTGAGGTATTCCCCGCGACGTCCGTCGCGGTGGCCGTCAACAGCTGCCCCTCAATCTGGCGCACCGGCAGGGTCAGGGACCAGTGGCCGTCGCTGCCCGCGGTGGTCGTCAGCGTTCCTCCCCCGCCCGGCAGGGTGATGGTGACGGTGCTGTTGGCTTCGGCCTGGCCGCTTAGCGTACTGCCATCCGTGCTGATGCTGATCGACGGCGCGCCTGGCGCCAGCGTATCGACAATCACGCTGAACGATGCGGAAGGGCTCCCCGTACCGTTGGCGTTAGTGGCCGTGGCGGTGAAAGCGTGCAGGCCTTCGGTCACGTTGCCGCCCGGTGTGAAGGTCCAGACGCCGCTGGCATTGGCGGTGGTGGTGCCCAGTAGGGTGCCATTGTTGTAAATCGAGATCGTGGCGTTTGCCTGCGCGGTTCCGCTCAGGGTTGGGGTGGCATCATTGGTGAGCTGGCCATTGGTCAGGTTGCCGGTATACAGGCCCTGATTATCCAGCACGCTGGTGATGGCTGGCGCATCCGGTACGCGGGTGTCCGGCGCGGTAAAGCCCACGGAAGCGCCCACGTTGCCCGCTCTGTCCTGAGCGAAGGCCAGCAGCCCCTGACCGGTGGTCTGGGCAGGGGAAATGTTGACGGTGAAGGCTCCGGTTCCGTCGGCGGTGGCGGTACCCAGTACGGTGCCGGTGCTGCTGGTGATAGTGACCGTACTGTTGGCTTCTGCGCTACCGGTGACGCGGGTCCCGGTGCCGTTTACCGCCAGGCCCGTTACGATACCCGGTGCAACCGTATCCACAATGATGGCCGCAGCCGTTGAGGTGGCGCTCAGGTTGCCCGCCGCATCCGTTGCGGTCACGGTGAAGCTGTGGTTCCCCTGCGTAAGGGCGACGGTTGGCGTCCAGCTCCAGCTTCCCGAGCCGTTTGCGGTGACGGTGGCGACCAGCGTGCTGCCGTCGTAAATCTTCACGGTGCTGTTAGCTTCGGCGGTACCGTTCAGGGTTGGCAGATTGTCGTTGGTAAACTGGCCGTTGCCGACGGCCCCCACGATATTCGGAATATCATCCATGATGGTGGTAATCGCCGGTGTAACCGGTGCGGTGGCATCCACCACCACGGTGAAGCCCGCCGTTGGGGCGCTGACGTTGCCTGCGGCGTCGGTAGCGGTGACGGTCAGGGTGTGCGACCCGTCCGCCAGCGCGGTGCCTGGGGTGAAGTTCCAGACGCCACCCGTTGCCACCGTGGTGCCGAGCAGCGTTGACCCGTCATAGATGCTGACGGTGCTGCCGCTTTCCGCCGTGCCGTTCAGTACCGGCGTGCCGTCGTTGGTCAACTGGCCGTTGGCCAGCGGACCGACCACGCCACCTGCTGCATCATCGGTGACCGCAAGTAGCACGGGCGCATTTGGCGTTGCCGTATCGACGGTGATGGCGAACGGCAGGGACGAGCCGCTGACGTTGCCCGCCGCATCGGTGGATTTAGCGGTCAATGAATGTGCGCCATCGACAAGAGGCGATGTGGTGACAATCCACGTCCCGAGGGCATCCGCGACCGCCGTACCGACGAGGGTTGAGCCATCATAAATGTTGACCGTTGCGCCTACTTCCGCCGTCCCGGTCAGGGTCGGGGTATTATCGTTAGTGCTGCCGCCGACCACAATTGGCCCGACGCCCGGAGCAACATCATCGGCAAGCGATGTGATCACCGGAGCCAGCGGCGCGAGGGAGTCAACCACGAAGCTGACGCTGCCTGAGGTGCCGCTCAGGTTGCCCGCCGCATCCGTGGCCGTTGCGGTCAGAACGTGGCTCCCCTGAGGCAGGTCAACGGTTGGGGTGTAGCTCCATGCGCCGCTGCCGTTGGCGGTGACCGTCGCCAGCAGAGTGCCGTTGTCATAAATTTTTACGGTGGCGTTGGCTTCGCTGGTGCCGCTGATGGTCGGGCGCAGATCGTCCGTGGTCGCACCGTTGCCCAGATTCCCTGTAACCGTTCCCTGATCGTCAAAGACGGTAGCGATAACCGGCGCATTCGGCGCGGTGATATCGACGGTAAAGGAGCGAACGTCCGAGGCCGGGCCGGTATTTCCCGCTGCATCGGTCGCCGTGGCAGTAATGTTCCAGGTGCCCGCCGTTAACGCTGTACCCGGCGTGAAGGTCCAGACCCCGAGCGCGTTTGCCGTTGTTGTACCAAGCAGCGTTGAACCGTTGTAAAGCGTGATGGTCGCACCCCCTTCGGCCGTACCGCTGAGGGTCGGATGCGTTTCGTTGGTCACGCCGCCGTTAGCGACCACGCCAATGACCGGCGTGGTGTTGTCGGCGACAGAACTGATGACCGGCGCAGCCGGTGGTACAGCATCCACGTTAACGGTGAAGCCGCCGGTAAGGCCGCTGATGTTGCCTGCCGGATCTTTCTGGCTAATTGTCAGTACATGAGAGCCGTTGCCCAGCGCCGAGGTGGTGACGCTCCAGTTGCCTGTACCATCAACGAGGGTGCTGCCTACTGCCACGCCGTCAGAGTAAACGGTGACCGTTGCGCCCGCTTCACCGCGGCCGTTGAGCGTTGGCGTGGTGTCATTGGTCAACTGCCCGTTAACCAGCGGTCCGACGTTGCCCGGATTATCGTCCACAACCGAGCTCAGCGTTGGCACCAGCGGCGCAACGGTGTCGATCACGATCGGGTAGCCGACCGAAGGCAGGCTGGTATTCCCGGCCGGATCGGTGGCGGTCACGGTCAGGGTGTGGCTGCCGTTGGCGAGCGTTGTTCCCACCGGGAAGGTAAAGGTCCAACTGCCGGAGCCATTTACCGTCGTGGTGCCGAGCAGGGTGGAGCCGTCATAGACGTTGATGGTGCTGCCAATTTCCCCCGAGCCGCTCAGCAGCGGCTGGGTGTCATTGGTCGACAGCCCTGGGTTTATCACGACGTTCGGGGTCACGTTGTCGTTGGTGACCGCAGTGATGGTCGGCATCTCTGGCGCGACGGTGTCAATGTTCAGGGTAAAGCCACCAGACACGAGCCCGGTGTTACCCGCCACGTCGGTAGCCTGGGCGGTAAAGGTATGCGTGATATTGCTGAGGTCAGCGGAGGGCGTGTAGCTCCAGTTGCCGTTGATATCCGCTTTTACCGTGCCGGACAGAGTACCGTTGTCGAAAATGGTGACGGTGGCATTTGGCTCACTGGTCCCGTTAAGCGTTGGTCGGGCGTCATTGGTCAGGCTGCCTGAAATCAGTGCGCCCAGGTTACCGGGTACGTCGTCCGTTGCTGAGACGATAATCGGTAGGTCCGGTGCCGTTAAATCTACCGTAATGGTTGCCGCTGCTGATGGGCCGCTTGATCCGTTCCCGTTCTCAGCTACGGCGGTAAAACTATAGCTTCCTTCAATCAGCGGTGGTGCAATGGTGAACTGCCACTGACCGCTGCCGTTGGCGGTTGTGGTGCCGACTTCAGTGCCGTTAACCAGAATGTGAATGGTGGTGTTGGCACCGGCGGTACCGTTCAGGGTCGGTGTGGTATCGTCTGTTCTGCCACCGTTGATGACGGCTCCCATCACGGTGCCCGCATTATCATCCACCAGGGTGATTACCGGCGCATCTGGCAGGTTGCTTAGATTGATTGCGATGGTATGCAGAGGATCGCTTTGGTTACCAGCCTGATCCTGTGCAATCACCGTCAGGCTTTGTCCGGCTGTTTGCGGTGGTATCAACGACACGGTGAAGGTTCCGCCCGCAGAGGCGGTTGTCTGGCCGATCACCGTTCCGTTGATGTCCTTGATGAAAATTTCTGCGTTGGCTTCAGCGGTCCCGGTGAGCGTAGCGCCATCCAGCGATTTTACGGTGACAACCGGAATCGGCGGTGGTGTGACGTCGACGGTGAAGGTGATGGGGGCACCCGGCAGCGTTTCATTGCCAGCGGCGTCCTTCGCGGTGAACGTCAGGCTGTGCGTCGTTTCCGTCAGGCCGCTGGTGGTGAATGTCCAGGTACCTCCCGTTACGAGCGCCGTGCCGATTTTCGTCCCTCCGTCATAAATAATGACCGTCGAGCCGTCTTCTCCGGTACCGTTGATGGTCAGGGTTTGATCGTCGGTGACCATTCCGTCAACGATATTGCCGGTAATCAGACCCTTATCATCGAGAATCTCCGTCACGGAAGGTGGCGTCAGGGAGGTTTCAACCGTGAAGGTAAAGTCAGTCGAGCTGCCGCTGACGTTACCTGCGCTGTCCGTTGCTTTCGCTGTAAAGGTATAGGTGCCGTCCGTCAGGCTGGTGGTCAGCGGTAACGACCAGTTGCCCAGACCGTCGGCGACGACGGTGCCGACCACGTTGCTACCGTTATAAATGGTGACGGTGTTGTTCGGATCTGCGGTGCCATGAAGGACCGGTTTGTTGTCGTCGGTGATCCCGCCAGTGAGTACGGGATCCAAAATCGCACCCACATCATCTTCCGCGTAGCCGATAACCGGTGCGTCGGGCAGTGTCGTATCGATGGTAATGGTGACCGTCGGCGAGTGCAGGCTGGTATTCCCGGCGATATCAGTTTCCGTCGTTGAGATCGCGTAGGTGGTGCCGTCAGTCAGCGGCGTGGACGGCGTAAAGCTCCAGGTTCCACCTTCGCCGACCGTTGCCGTGCCGATGTTGGTTATACCGTTATAAATCGTGATGGTGCTGCCCACCTCGCCGGTGCCGCTGAAGGTTGGGGTGGTGTCGTTGGTTGAGCCGCCGTTCAGCACGTTGCCGACGACCGGCAGCTGGTTGTCAGTGACCAGCGGCGCCTCTGGCGCAAGCGGGGCGGTGATGTCAATAATCACCGAGAATCCTCCGGAGACCGGCCCGGTGTTACCCGCAGCATCGGTCGCGGTGGCGGTGATCACATGCAGGCCTGGAAGCAGCGGTACGGGAGGGAGGTAGCTCCACTGACCTGAGCCGTTAGCGGTCACTGTGGCTAAAAACGCACCGTTGTTATACAGCGTTACGCTGGCATTCGCCTCTGCGGTTCCGCTAAGCAACGGCTCCGTTTCATTGGTGGTGCTACCGTTGGGTAACACGACGGTACCGTCATCCACGGTTGCTGAGAGAATCGACGGGGCATCTGGCGCGGTGGCATCAACCTTCAGCGTGAAGTCGATGTTGGCGCTGACGTTCCCGGCATCATCGGTGGCGTTGGCGCTCAGCAGGTGCGAGCCGTCGCCCAGCGGGACGGGCGGCGTGAATTCCCAGTGTCCGCTGCCGTCAACGGTCGTCTGGCCGATCTCTTTGCCGTTGTCATAGAAGGTAATGACTGAGCCGATATCACCGCTGCCGCTCAGGTGCGGCAAGGTTTCACTGGTGAGCTGACCCGGCGTCAGCGGAACGTTGCCTGCGGTAGTGACATCATCAATGCCCGGCACGGCGGGCGGCGTGGTGTCGAGAGTGAATGTCCATGCGCCGGAGGTCGTCGAGGTGTTGCCGAAATCATCGCTGGCGTTGACGGTCAGCGAATGATTCGGCCCGGTGAGCGCGGTGGTGAAGGTATAGCTCCAGGTGCCGGAAACATCGACAACGATGCTGGTGACCAGCACGTTGTTGTCAAACAGATGCACGGTTGAGCCCGGCTGCGCGGTACCGCTGACCGTCGGCGTGCTGTCGTTGGTCAATCCCCCGTTGCTGATAGCACCAAGGATCCCCGGCGCATCGTCATTGACCAGGGTGATGGCCGGAAGCTGAGGAGCAACGGTGTCCACGAGGATATTCCACGGCGCAGAGGTGCTGACGTTGCCTGCGGCATCCGTGGAGGTCACCGTAAACTGATGGGTGCCTTCTGAAAGCGCTGAACCAGGCGTAAAGCTCCAGTTTCCGCTGGCGTCTATCGTGGCGGTTCCCAGCAGATTACCGTTTTCGTAGACCTTAACGGTCGATCCAATTTCCGCCGTGCCTGAGAGCGTTGGCCGGTTATCGTTGGTGGTATTCCCGTTGAGGATAGTGCCAATTATGCCCGTTACGTCGTCCTGTACGTCGAGGATCAGCGGCAGATCCGGGGCGGTAATGTCCGGCGCCGTGGCGAAGCCCGGCAGGCTGGTGTTGCCCGCCAGATCGGTCGCGGTGGCGGAGAGGATCTCACCGTTATCCTGGGCTGGCGTCAGCGTGATGGTGAACAGCCCGTCGGTTGCTCCGGCCTTTCCGGTGCCGATTATGGCGCCGAGCGGATCTTTCACCGTGATTGTGCTGCCGGGTTCTGCATGTCCGGTCAGCACGGTACCGGTGCCATTGACGTGCAGGTTGTCCGGGATATTCGGTGGCGTGATGTCCGGGGCGACCACGCTGGCGGCAGGCCCGGTGTTATGTGCGGCATCCGTGGCGGTAGCGAGCAGCCCCTGACCGTTGAGCTGCGGGGTGTTCAGCGGGGCGATAAAGTTGCCAGCTCCGTTGGTCAGGCCGGTGCCCAGCACGTTGCCGCTACCATCGGTGATGGTGACTGTGCTGCCCGGTTCGGCCTGACCGCTGACGCTCAGACCATCTGCCGCCACGGTGAGCCCGGTCGGCGCGCCCGGCGGGGTAGTATCCGGGGCAACTACGTTTTCAGTAATGCCGACGTTGGCGGCTTTATCCGTCACGCTTACGCTGAGCGTTTCACCGTTTTTCTGCGGCGTGCTCAGGGTGATGGAAATATTACCGTTCTGATCGGCAGTACCCGTACCGATTTGTGCGCCGTGGCTGTCTTTCACCACCACGGTACTGCCGGCTTCGGTGGTGCCGGTCAGGGTCTGGCCCTGGTTGACAACGGCCAGGCCAGTCAGCACCGGTGGGAGGGTATCGACGTCAATGGTGAACGAGGCAGACGGTGCGCTCTCACCAACGCCGTTGTTGGCGGTGGCGGTAAACACATGATCGCCGTCGGGGAGCGGCAGCAGTGGCGTAAAGCTCCAGTTGCCGTTGCTGTCGGCCATGACGGGTGGCAGCAGCGGCGTACCGTTATCGCTAATGGTGATAGTCGCGTTGGGCTCCGCGGTCCCGGTAAGGGTTGGCGTGTTGTCGTTAGTGTCGCCACCTGCGGAGACGTTGCCCTGCACAGGGTCAACGTTGTCATTGATGGTGACAATCACCGGCTGGCTTGGGAAGCCGGAGTCGGAGGCATCGAAATCTGTAGGCTGCCCCACGTTGCCCGCGGCATCCTGAATGCGGGCTTCCAGCTGCTCGCCGTGGGTTTTGGCCGGGTTGAGGGTGACGCTGAACTCGCCGTTGCTGCCGACAACCGTCGTGCCCAGCAGGACATTGTTGCCGTCATAAATGGACACCGTGCTTCCGGCCTCTGCCGTCCCGGTCACGGTGGCACCGTCCAGCGAAACAGTGGAGATGTGTGCCGGAGCCGGTGGCGTTACGTCGACGGTAAATGTCGGCGCTGTAGTACTGGCGCTGACGTTGCCCGCTTTGTCCGTCTGGGTGATGGTTATCGTGTGCGAGGTTTCAGACAGGGCCTGCGATGGTGTAAAGCTCCAGTTGCCGTTGCTGTCGACCGTGGTGGTGCCAAGCAGCGTCTGACCGTCATATATCTTCACGGTATCGCCCGCTTCACCTTTGCCGGTGAAGGTCGGTTTGGCATCATCGGTGACAGCACCGTTGTTCAGCGCCCCGGTGATAGAGCCGATGTCGTCAATGACGGCGATGAGCTGCGGCGCGTCCGGCGCAACGGTATCGACAGTAATATTAAAGTGCGAAGACTCGATAGTGCTGCCTTTGATGTTAATGGCGATTGCGGTAAACGAGTGCGCCCCGTCGATAAGCGGGGTGGTAACGGTGTAGCTCCAGGTACCGTCGTTGCCGACCACAACGCTGCCCAACAGGTGTCCATCTCCAAATATGCGTACCGTGCTGCCTGCGGTGCCTGTGCCTTTCAGCGTAGGGGTATTGTCGTTGGTAAACTGATTGTTGCCGAAGCTGGTGGGGGTCGAACCGTGATCGTTCACGGCGCTGAGGATCGCGGGGACTTCTGGCAGATCGACATTAGGTGCAGTCACTTCCGCAGAAGGGCCGGTGTTGCCCGCTTTATCCGTGGCGTTGACGGTCAGGTGCTCGCCGCTGAGCTGAGGCGTGTTAAGCGTGATGCTAAAGTTGCCGCTGCTGTCAGCGGTCCCGGTTCCGATGACCGTACCGTCAGGGCCTTTGACTTCTATCGTGCTTCCGGGCTCGGCCTTACCGGTCAGCGTTTTGCCGTCCTGGGAAACTGTGAGGTTCGTTGGCGCCGTAGGCGGCGTGGTGTCCGGATCGCCGTTTCCGTTTCCGTTGCCGTTATTTCCGTTTCCATTGTTACCATTTCCATTGTTTCCGTTGCCGTTCCCATTTCCGTTGTTGCCGTTATCCCCATCCCCGGAGTTATGGCTGGAACCGCCACCACCGCCACCACCGCCACCACCTCCGCCAGCGGCGATACCGATACCGGCGGCTACAGCGACTCCGCCGAGCACCCATGGCCAAATCGCCCCGCCTTCGGAGTGGCCTTCCGCCACCATGAAGGCATCGAGATTATCGATTTGCTGGAAGTGGAAATTGCTTGCGGTGTCCTGAACCCACCATAACGCGCCGTGGTCGTCCTCAAGCACCAGCTGGTTGGCACCCTGAGGGTATTCAGCGTAAAAATTGTGGATGGTGAAGGTTTCGCCCGAATGGAGCCTGATAACCATATCCTGGCGGGAACGGGTGATGGAGGCGATATCCGAGCGCTCAAGCTGAAGCTTCACAACGGACGGTGCAGTGAGGGTGACTTCAGGGGCAGTCACATTGCTGGTGACGCCAGTCAGTTCGGAAATGACGGAAACAGGACGCATGGTTATCACTCCATTCAGAGAAGAGGGTGTTACCGTGTTTGCAGACAGGTGAAATGCCTCACGATAAAACATATTCCTGCCGTTAATGCCTTAAATTAGCTGATCCTTATCTTAAATTTGGTGCGAGCAAATCCGTTGCCTGAATAAGCATTAAATTAAAATGGTCGTAGCAGGTTTATGTATAAATTGTCCTGAGGCGAAAACCCCTGTTTTTTATCGGCTTAATTTTGCTGAGTGCTGATCATGATATAGACAGAAACGAAAGAATTCGCAAATTAAGCAGAAGTTAACTGCTATGAAGTAAAAGTGAATGTTGGCGACTTTTGTGCGGTGGTCATCTGATCTGTTATAAAAAAACAGAGGGGAGAGAAAGGGAGTAATTCATGTTATAGATATGATATTAAAGGAGTAAATATTTATTATGAAAAGTGCATCTGGCGAGTGCAGTGATTAAATTATTACGCTGGCTAATGATTTTCGTGGACATCTGGGGTGACAAATATCTCATTTTCCATCCAATTATTCCTTCCTTATGCGATCGCTGTCCGTTTGTGGCATATCCCTGGAAGATATTTTTAAATAAGCCTGTATGTTATTACATGATATATTCTGGATAATAAAAAAGATAACATGCCTGAAATGTTAATATCGGCGAGTGGTTGCTATAGCAGTAATTTAAAAAAAGGCGAGCTATGGGGAAAGAAAAATATTGCCCCGCCAGGATTACTCAACGTGCGGGGCAGGGGGCCTGGCTGGATTAACGCCCGGCGTTCTTCATTATGCGGGCTTTATCGCGCGCCCACTCCTGATTTTTCAGGTCGGAGCGTTTGTCGTGCTGTTTCTTACCTTTCGCCACGCCAATCTTCACCTTACACCAGGCATTCTTCCAGTAAAGGGAAAGGGCCAGTACGGTGTAACCGTCGCGGTTGATTTGCCCATACAGGGTATCCAGCTCGCGCTGGTTCAACAGCAACTTACGGGTGCGCGTAGGGTCGCAGACATAGTGGCTTGAGGCGACGGCCAAAGGCGTGAAGTTTGCGCCGAACAGAAACGCTTCGCCATCCCGCAGGATAACGTAGCTATCGCCAATGTTGGCTTTACCGGCGCGCAGGGATTTTACCTCCCAGCCTTGCAGGGCGAGACCCGCTTCGTACTCATCTTCGATAAAATATTCGTGGCGGGCGCGTTTATTCAGCGCGATAGTGGCTGATCCAGGTTTGTTCGCTTTTTTCTTAGTCATGGTGTCCTGAAGTCATCTTTTCTGTACATGGCCTCAATCTTCCCGCGAGGCGTAATGGGCTATCTTAGCACGAGTTGCGGCGCAGCGTTTTTTTTAGCGCGGGATAAATGATATTATTTGCGCCATCACAGTGAGTGGAAATTGCCATGCCTCAGATTAGTCGTACTGCGCTTGTGCCCTACAGCGCGGAACAGATGTACCAGCTCGTGAATGATGTAGATGCTTACCCGGATTTCTTGCCCGGCTGCACGGGCAGTCGCGTGCTGGAAGCCGGACCGTCGCAAATGACCGCAGCGGTGGATGTGTCAAAAGCGGGGATCAGCAAAACCTTCACGACCCGTAACACCCTGACCAGCAACCAGAGCATCCTGATGCATCTGGTGGACGGCCCGTTCAAAAAACTGATCGGCGGCTGGAAGTTTATCCCGCTGAGCCAGGATGCCTGTAAAATTGAATTTCATCTCGACTTTGAGTTTACCAATAAGTTGATTGAGATGGCGTTTGGTCGCATTTTCAAGGAGCTGGCATCGAACATGGTGCAGGCATTTACGCTTCGCGCCAAAGAGGTCTACAGTGTCGGCTAACATCTCGGTCGAAGTGGTTTATGCCCTGCCTGAAAAACAGTACCTGCAAAGAGTATCCCTGACTGAAGGTGCTACCGTCGAGCAGGCGATTGCGGCCAGCGGTATCACGAAGTTGCGCCCGGAAATCGATCTGACCAGCAATAAGGTCGGCATCTGGAGCCGGGCGGTGAAACTGCAGGATGAGGTGCACGAAGGCGATCGGGTTGAAATTTATCGTCCGCTGATTGCCGATCCGAAAGCGCTGCGCCGCCAGCGGGCGGAGAAAGCCGGAAAGTAATTCATATTGCCCGGTGACGCTTTGTTGGCACGGGCCAGGGTGGGGAGGTAAGCCTCGAACTCTCTGACCAAATAAAAAAGCGCTCAATGAGCGCTTTTTTTGTCTGCCGGGCTTAGTTGGTCAGCGCCGGTTTGTTGTCGATGTTGGTCAGCACACCGCTGCTGTTGAAGGTCAGGGTCAGCGTCTGCTGAGTCACTTTCTCATGACCCGGCTCCTGACGGAAAACGTAGAACCAGGTGTTGGTCCCGAACGGATCGGACATCATCGGCGTGCCCAGAGCATAGGCAACCTGCTGTTGTGTCATGCCGACACGAATTTTTGCGACGTCGTTTGGTGCCAGATAGTTACCCTGGTTGATGTCAGGACGGTAAACCACTCGCTCCAGAGTGGAACAGCCTGCGGTCAACATCAGAAGAACCGCTGCGGCAGCAGTCAGCATTTTACAGCGCATAGTGATTTCATTCCTTTTCGGGCCCGAGCAGTTCACGGCTCAATTGTAATTTGTCGATGATAATAGACCTTTGCCCGGTTGGGAACCTTCTACTTCAGGTCTATCGGCATTTTGCTGTTCACTATGACCCTGTGAAAATCAAAAAGTTTATGCTGCCAGCAACTCTTTGGCGTTTGCCAGCGTGTTGCGGGTGACTTCGCTGCCGCCCAGCAGTCGGGCGAGCTCCTGTAAACGAGCGCGTTTATCGAGCGGCTGCATGTGTGTTTCTGTCATTTCACCGTCGGTTTCTTTACTGACGTAGAAGTGATGATGCCCACAGCCCGCGACCTGCGGCAGATGGGTAACGCACATAACCTGGGTGGATTCGCCTAACTGGCGCAGCAGCTTACCAACAACGGCGGCGGTCGGACCGCTGATGCCGACGTCCACTTCATCGAAAATCAGCGCCGGCGTTTCCATTTTCCGGGCGGTGATCACCTGAATGGAAAGCGCAATACGGGAGAGCTCCCCGCCAGAGGCCACTTTTGCAATTGGCTGCAGAGGCTGACCCGGGTTGGTGGTGACACGAAACTCAATACGATCGGCACCTTCGGCGGTCAGATGGTTCTCTTCAAAGGCAACGTCGATGGTGAATTGACCGTGCGGCATGGAGAGTGAATGCATACTTTCAGTAATTAACGCTGCCAGCTCGGTTGCCGTTGCCTGGCGTAAGGCGTGCAGCTGCTGAGCGGTTTCCAACGCCTGCTGGTGGTGTTTCTGCACCGCCAGCGCCAACGTTTCCTGCGAATCGGCCTGATCGTCCAGCAGCTGCTGTTCATCAAGCAGGGACTGATAAAAGGCAGGCAGTTCTTCTGGCGTGACGCTGTGCTTACGGGCAAGCGACATCTGGCGTGAAATACGCTGCTCCAGCTCGAACAGCCGATTGGGGTCAAGATCCAGGCGGTCGCAGTAGTGACGCAGCTCGTCGCTGGCTTCACCGATCTGGATAGCGGCTTCTTCCAGCATCTCCAGCACGCTGGAGAGCCTGCCGTCCATGCTTACCAGTTCGGTAACCAGCTGACGCGTGCTGTAGAGCTGACTTTGCAGGTTGGCGTCTTCACCGTCGGCCAGCAACGCCAGCGCATGCTGGCTGGTGCTGATCAGCTGACCGCTGTTGGCGAGGCGTTTGTATTCTTCATCAATCTGCTCAAACTCACCGGCAACTGGCTGAAACTCATTGAGTTCTTTCAGCTGATACTGCAGAAGCTCCGCTCGCGCGGCACGCTCCTGGCTTTGCTGCTGATGCTGGGCCAAATCGCGACAGCTCTGGTGCCACTGGCGGTAGCGATCGGCCATTTGCTGCGTCAGTAAGGACTCACTGGCATAGCCATCAAGCAGGGATTTTTGATGTTCAGGTTTCACCAACAGCTGGTGCGCGTGCTGGCCGTGGATCTGAATCAGCAGCTGGCCCAACTCTCGCAGCTGAGAGAGCGGCACGGCGGTACCGTTAATAAAGCCCCGGGAGCGCCCGTCGCTGCTGATAACGCGACGAAGTAAACACTCACGGCCATCTTCCAGCTGGTTGGCTTCAAGCCAGCGCTGCGCGGCGGGGGTATCTTTCAGGGCAAAGCGGGCGCAGAGATCGGCACGGGTAGCGCCCCGGCGTACCATATCGCCTTCGGCACGCCCGCCCAGGCACAACCCGAGCGCATCAATTGCAATGGATTTACCGGCCCCGGTTTCCCCGGTGATGGCCGTCATTCCGCTCTGAAAATCGATTTCAAGTTCGCGAACGATGGCGAAATTGCTGATGGTCAGTTGTGCCAGCATAGTTGTCTTCCTGTATGAAAAACCATAACTGTGTTTACATACAGTATAAACTGGTTTTTTATACAGTAAAGAGGCTGGCGCGAAATCAGAACAATTTTTTTGACCAGCCGAGCTTGGAGCTCAACGTATTGAAATAGTTGTAGTCTTTCGGGTGTATGAGGTTGAGATGATAGTCACAGCGGCGAATCAGCACGTCTTCACCTTCCTGAATCGGCAGGGCAATCTGGCTGTCACAGCTGATTTCGAGATCGGTACGCGGGTGGGCGAAGCGCAGGCGAATGGTGCTGCTGCTGTTAATCACCAGCGGGCGCGCAGAAAGGGTGTGTGGGAACATTGGCACTAAGGTTATGGCATCCAGAGAAGGCGTCAGAATAGGGCCGCCGGCAGAGAGAGAGTAGGCGGTTGAACCCGTTGGCGTGGAGATAATCAGCCCGTCGGAACGCTGGGAAAAGGCGAAGACTTCGTCGATATAAACTTCAAATTCAATCATGTGCGCCACTTTCCCCGGGTGGAGCACGACTTCATTTATCGCGGTACTGATGCGTTTCTGGCAGGATTTCTGGCACACCTGCGCCTCCAGCAGGAAACGCTTCTCGGTGATGTAGCGCCCTTCAAGCACGTCAGCCAGCTGCTGGTGAGCGTTGTCCGGGTCGAGGTCGGTCAGAAAGCCCAGGTTGCCACGGTTAATGCCTATCACTTTGATGTCGTAGCGGGCAAGGGTGCGTGCGGCACCAAGCATATTGCCATCGCCGCCGACGACCACGGCCAGATCGGCCTGTTGACCAATTTCGGCCAGCGTCCCGGTGGCAACGTCTTTTAGTTTCAGCTCGTGGGCAATCTGTTGTTCAACAATGACTTCGTAGCCTTTCGTGGACAGCCAGCGGTACAGCATTTCATGTGTGGTGAGTGCGGTAGGGTGGCGGGGATGCCCGACAATACCGATACACTTGAAATGATTGTTCATTTTCTGGAGGTCCTTGTGGCAAATGAATGATGACAATGTGCCTGCTTCCCTTGAATCCCGCAGCACGATCCCCATAATAAGCGAAGTCAGCGAGATGAATACGAAAAAACGCGGAGAAATTCATGAGTAGTAAAGAACAGAAAACGCCTGAGGGGCAAGCCCCGGAAGAAATTATCAAGGACCAGCACGATGAAGTAGAGGCCGTTGAGCCTGAAACTTCGGCTGAGCAGGTGGATCCGCGCGATGAAGCCATTGCGAATCTGGAAGCTCAACTGGTCGAAGCGCAGAACCGTGAGCGCGATGGCGTGCTGCGTGTGAAGGCCGAGATGGAAAACCTGCGTCGCCGTACCGAGCAGGACGTTGAAAAGGCACACAAGTTTGCCCTTGAGAAGTTCGTGAACGACCTGCTGCCGGTGATCGATAGTCTCGATCGTGCGCTGGAAGTGGCTGATAAAGCTAACCCGGATATGGCGCCGATGGTGGAAGGGATTGAACTGACGCTGAAGTCCATGCTCGACGTAGTGCGTAAGTACGGCGTGGAAGTGGTTGGCGATACCAACGTGCCAATGGATCCAAACGTCCATCAGGCCATTGCGATGGTTGAGTCTGACGATGTTGCTGCAGGCAACGTACTGATGGTGATGCAGAAAGGCTATACCCTGAACGGGCGTACCATTCGTGCGGCGATGGTTTCCGTCGCAAAAGCGAAAGCCTAATCAGGCATCGGTAGTGCCGGGAGGAGGCTGAACGCCTTGCCCGGCCTACATTCTTTATGGCGCGTTATTCCGCCACGCTCTCCCGAATCGGCTTCACCGGCACCACTTTCACCTGCTTAATCATATTGTCCTGTACGTCGAGAATATCGATGTCGTACTGGTTGATTCGCACGCGCGTGCCAATCGCCGGGATCTCTTCCAGCGCTTCCAGAATCACGCCGTTCATCGTGCGAGCTTCATCTTCCGGGAAGCGCCAGTTAAAGGCTTTATTCAGTTCGCGCACGTTGGCGGTGCCGTCAATAATCACCGAGCCGTCGTTCTGTGGGGTGACTTCTTCGGCAAGCGATGGCGACATCGACGTGGTGAAATCGCCGACGATCTCTTCCAGAATATCTTCGACCGTCACTAGCCCCTGAATATCGCCGTACTCGTCCACCACCAGACCCACTTTCTTTTTATTACGCTGGAATTTCACCAGTTGAGTGCTGAGCGGCGTGCCTTCCGGGACGTAGTAAATTTCATCGGCGGCGCGCAGCATCACTTCTTTAGTGAACTCTTTTTTCTCCGTCATCAGACGATAGGCTTCGCGCACGCGCAGCATGCTGATGGTGTCATCCAGCGAGTCGCGGTACAGCACGATGCGGCCGTGCGGGGAGTGAGTCAACTGACGGACGATAGATTTCCAGTCGTCGTTGATGTCGATGCCGACGATTTCGTTGCGTGGCACCATGATGTCGTTGACGCTGACTTTTTCCAGATCCAGCACCGACAGCAGCATGTCCTGATTACGGCGGGAAATCTGCGAGCGCGATTCGTTGACGATGGTACGCAGTTCGTCTTTGCTGAGCGCGCCGCTGATGGAGATGTCCGTTTTGATGCCCATCATGCGCATCAGAATGCGGGTGATGGTGTTGAGCAACCACACCAGCGGCATCATCAGAATCTGCAGCGGAGCAAGCAAAAAGCTGCTTGGATAGGCGACCTTTTCCGGATAGAGCGCGGCGATAGTTTTCGGCAGGACTTCCGCGAATATCAGTACCACGAAGGTCAGGATCCCGGTGGCAATCGCCACGCCCGCATCGCCGTATAAGCGCATCCCGACAACGGTGCCGAGCGCCGAAGCGAGAATATTAACGAGGTTGTTGCCAATCAGCACCAGGCTAATCAGACGGTCAGGCTGACGCAGCAGTTTTTCGACACGTCTGGCGGCGCTGTTGCCCTGTTTCGCTTTATGACGTAAGCGGTAGCGGTTGAGGGTCATCATCCCGGTTTCTGAACCGGAGAAGTAGGCAGAGATAATAACCATGACGACAATCGTAATGATAAGCGCCGTGGTTGAGATATGTTCCAACGGAGATTCCTTTAAGTCTTAGCTCGCGAACTGCTGCAGGACGCGGCTGCCAAAATAGGCAAGCGTCAGAAGTCCTGCGCCCGCCACGTTAAACCAGACCACGCGACGTCCGCGCCAGCCTTCATGATAGTGACCCCATAGCAACACGATATAGACAAACCACGCGATAATGGAAAGGACC
The DNA here is from genome assembly GCF_032012665.1 of Scandinavium sp. NCBI lineage: Bacteria > Pseudomonadati > Pseudomonadota > Gammaproteobacteria > Enterobacterales > Enterobacteriaceae > Scandinavium > Scandinavium sp. Next base: position 14,432 of record NZ_DALZVG010000014.1, on the reverse strand, counting down.
GCTTTGTCTATATTTTCGACGCTGAACAGGTTGTGCAGATAAAACAGGCCGGTACACAGGGTCAGGGTCAGGAGGACGACGCCCACCTGAGTGATGTGAAACATTTTACGCTCAATGCTCATCAGCGGTGGCATTTCGCTGCTGAAGGCGAGCTTTTTATTCTTAAGCTGATAGTCAATCCACGCCAGCTGCAGGGCGTAAAGTGCGGCGATGATAAGCGTTGCGTAGGCAAACAGCGACAGCCCAATATGCACCATCATGCCCGGCGTAGTTTCCAGGTGGGTGATGAATTCGTTCGGCATAAAGGTGGCGAAGGCCAGGTTAATTAGCGCAAAGGCATACACGATTGGCAGCAGCAGCCAGCCGCGGTTGCGCGAGGCGACGATCGTCATCACCGTACAAATCATCAGGCTGACAAGCGAACCGACGTTCAGCAGGCTCAGGTTTTGCCCGCTGTCGCCGCCCGGCAGGATGCGAGCTTCCAGCGCAAAGGCGTGGCAAATCAGGGCGATAACTGCTGACAACATCGCCATGCGCCGCCATCCGCTGTTTTTTTGCAGCAGGCCAGGAATGATCAGCGCGAGGCTGATGGAGTAGGCAACAAGCGCGAGCAGGGCAAAAACAGGCATAGATGATGTCGACATTGGCGTGTGATGAAAGAGAAGCAGTATAGCGTTACGTGACGCAGGCTCCAACCGTTGCATCACAACTCGTGCGGTGTCGTGTTATACTGCCGCAAAATTCTGTGTATGTGTCGCTGTGGCGACCAAACGTTTCCACCCCAGGCGAGAGACAATGTTTGATAATTTAACCGATCGTTTGTCGCAGACGCTGCGAAACATCAGCGGACGCGGACGCCTTACTGAAGACAACATCAAAGATACCCTGCGCGAAGTGCGCATGGCGCTGCTCGAAGCCGACGTGGCGCTGCCCGTCGTACGTGAGTTTATCAATCGCGTTAAAGAGAGCGCGGTTGGTCAGGATGTGAATAAAAGCCTGACCCCGGGTCAGGAGTTCGTCAAAATCGTGCGTAACGAACTCGTTTCGGCGATGGGCGAAGAGAACCAGGTGCTGAACCTGGCCGCGCAGCCGCCTGCTGTCGTGCTGATGGCGGGCCTGCAGGGTGCCGGTAAAACCACGAGCGTGGGTAAACTCGGTAAGTTCCTGCGCGAGAAACATAAGAAGAAAGTGCTGGTGGTGTCTGCCGACGTTTATCGCCCGGCGGCGATCAAACAGCTGGAAACCCTGGCGCAGCAGGTTGGCGTCGATTTCTTCCCGTCAGACGTGGCGCAGAAGCCGGTTGATATCGTCAACGCGGCGCTGAAAGAAGCGAAGCTAAAATTCTACGACGTGCTGCTGGTGGATACCGCCGGTCGTCTGCACGTTGACGAAGCGATGATGGACGAAATCAAGCAGGTCCATGCCGCGATCAATCCGGTAGAAACCCTGTTTGTCGTCGATGCAATGACCGGTCAGGATGCCGCGAATACGGCGAAGGCCTTCAATGAAGCCCTTCCGCTGACCGGCGTGGTGCTGACCAAAGTGGACGGCGACGCCCGTGGCGGTGCAGCGCTGTCAATTCGTCACATTACCGGCAAGCCGATCAAATTCCTCGGCGTCGGTGAAAAAACCGAAGCGCTGGAGCCGTTCCACCCGGATCGTATCGCCTCCCGTATTCTCGGCATGGGTGACGTGCTGTCGCTCATCGAAGATATTGAAAGCAAGGTTGACCGCGCGCAGGCCGAGAAGCTGGCAAACAAGCTCAAGAAGGGCGATGGCTTTGATCTGACCGACTTCCTTGAGCAGCTGCGCCAGATGAAAAACATGGGCGGCATGGCAAGCCTGATGGGCAAGCTGCCGGGCATGGGTCAGATCCCGGACAACGTCAAAGCGCAGATGGATGACAAAGTGCTGGTGCGTATGGAAGCGATCATCAACTCAATGACCTTCAAAGAGCGCAGCAACCCGGAAATCATCAAAGGCTCTCGCAAGCGCCGCATCGCTGCCGGCTGCGGCATGCAGGTGCAGGACGTTAACCGTCTTCTTAAACAGTTCGACGACATGCAGCGCATGATGAAGAAAATGAAGAAGGGCGGAATGGCCAAGATGATGCGCGGCATGAAAGGCATGATGCCACCCGGTTTTCCTGGGCGCTAAATCGCTTTAGAGATTGCTTTTTGCGCCGAAATGAGTAAAATTTTCGGGCTTTTAATATAACACCGGGCTCCGTCCCTCGATGGGGCCCGGTGTTTTATTCACACAAGAGGATGTTATGGTAACTATTCGTTTAGCACGTCACGGCGCGAAAAAGCGTCCGTTCTACCAGGTTGTCGTTGCTGACAGCCGTAATGCACGCAACGGTCGCTTCATCGAGCGCGTTGGTTTCTTCAACCCAATCGCTAGCGAAAAAGAAGAAGGCACTCGCCTGGATCTGGATCGTATCGCTCACTGGGTTGGCCAGGGCGCTACCGTTTCCGATCGCGTTGCAGCGCTGATCAAAGCCGCTAACAAAGCAGCTTAATCTGTCACGGTGGTCATGATGAGCAAGCAACTCGCCGCAAAAGCGCCTGCTGAACCGATTGTGGTCGGCAAAATGGGCTCTTGCTACGGTATTCGTGGTTGGCTCAGAGTGTTTTCCTCCACCGAAGACGCCGAAAGCATTTTTGACTATCAGCCCTGGTTTATCCAGAAGGCGGGTCAGTGGCAAGAAGTCGAGCTGGAAAGCTGGCGTCACCACAATCAGGATCTGATCATCAAGCTGAAAGGCGTTGACGATCGGGATGCGGCGAATCTGCTGACCAATTGCGAAATTGTCGTGGATTCCTCACAGCTGCCTGCGCTTGACGACGGTACCTACTACTGGAAAGACCTGATGGGCTGCCAGGTAGTGACCACTGAAGGCTACAGTCTCGGTAAAGTCATTGACATGATGGAAACCGGGTCCAATGACGTTCTCGTCATTAAGGCAAACCTGAAAGATGCGTTTGGCATCAAGGAGCGGTTGGTTCCGTTCCTCGATGGGCAGGTTATCAAGAAAGTCGATCTCACTACTCAAACTATTGAAGTAGATTGGGATCCTGGTTTTTAAAACCTCCGGATTACCGGTAAAAGACGACGTGATGGAGATGGGCTGTGTTTATTGGTGTTGTTAGCCTTTTTCCAGAGATGTTTCGTGCGATTACCGACTACGGGGTAACTGGCCGGGCAGTAAAAAATGGCCTGCTGAGCATTCAGAGCTGGAGTCCTCGAGATTTCGCTCATGACCGGCACCGTACCGTGGACGATCGTCCTTACGGCGGCGGACCGGGAATGTTAATGATGGTGCAACCCTTGCGGGATGCCATTCATGCAGCAAAAGCCGCGGCAGGTGAAGGCGCGAAGGTGATTTATCTTTCACCTCAGGGACGCAAGCTTGATCAAGCGGGCGTCAGCGAACTGGCTACCAGTGAGAAGTTGATTCTGGTGTGCGGTCGCTACGAAGGGATAGATGAGCGCGTAATTCAGACCGAGATTGACGAAGAGTGGTCTATCGGCGATTACGTTCTCAGCGGTGGTGAGTTACCGGCAATGACGCTGATTGACTCCGTCTCCCGGTTTATACCGGGCGTTCTGGGCCATGAAGCATCAGCAACGGAAGATTCCTTTGCTGACGGGTTGCTGGACTGCCCACACTATACTCGCCCTGAAGTGTTGGAAGGGATGGATGTTCCGGCAGTGTTACTGTCAGGCAACCATGCCGAGATACGTCGCTGGCGTCTGAAGCAGTCGCTGGGCCGGACCTGGCTGAGAAGACCTGAACTTCTGGAAAACCTGGCTCTGACTGAAGAGCAAGCAAGGTTGCTGGCCGCGTTCCAACAGGAACATGCGCTAGAGCAACATAAACATGATGGTGAGGCGTAAGCCCCCAAATATCAGTTTACCCAGGATAAGAGATTAAATTATGAGCAACATTATTAAGCAAATTGAACAAGAGCAGATGAAGCAGGACGTACCTTCCTTCCGTCCGGGTGATACCGTGGAAGTGAAAGTATGGGTTGTTGAAGGTTCCAAAAAACGTCTGCAGGCATTTGAGGGCGTGGTTATCGCTATTCGTAACCGCGGTCTGCACTCTGCATTCACTGTTCGCAAAATTTCCAACGGCGAAGGCGTTGAGCGTGTCTTCCAGACTCACTCTCCAGTTGTTGACAGCATTGCTGTTAAACGCCGTGGTGCCGTTCGTAAAGCTAAACTGTACTACCTGCGTGAGCGTACTGGTAAGTCTGCTCGTATCAAAGAGCGTCTTAACTAAGATTCGCTTAAGCGACATCCAAGTTAAAAAGGGCTGGCCGAAAGGCTGGCCCTTTTTTATGCTCGCAAAGCATGGCTTGTCCTGCCGTTGACGAGCTGATTCATGGACTGCAACAACCAGCGTAGAAATCAGAATAAGTTAAGTTCACAACTCCTTGTCAATCATAGGGATTATTGATTTAATTCACTTTTAAAATTATTACGTGGTGAAATCAATGAATGGAAGCACAGACAAAGGTGCCCGTGTTTATACCCCAGTAACCCTCAAGCTCTATGACTGGTGGGTGTTGAGTGTTTCCAACCAGTTTGCCTGGAAATGCCCAACGGAAGAGCATTTAGTCCCGCATTTCTTGCGTAACCTCAGCAAGAAGCACATGGACATCGGCGTCGGCACTGGATTTTACCTGACCCATGCTCCAAAGGACTGCGCTATCTCCCTGATGGATCTGAACAAAACCAGCCTGGATACAGCATCCGCAAGAGCTGGCGATGCAAGGATCGATCGCAGGATCAATCATGACGTTTTTGCCCCGTATGATGCATCCTGCCACAATCAGTTCGACTCTGTGTCTATGTTTTACTTACTTCACTGTCTGCCTGGGACAATGTCGGATAAAGGCATTGTTATCCGGAATGCTGCTCATGCCTTGACTGACAACGGTGTACTTTATGGTGCCACCATTCTTGGGGATGGCGTTGAACACAACGCTTTTGGCCGCAAACTGATGGGGATTTATAACCGCAAAGGGATTTTCTCCAACAGCAATGACTCGGAAGCGGGGTTAAGAGAAATACTCTCGGCATATTTTGCGGACGTCAGTATCAGCGTTGAAGGCACCGTCGCGCTCTTTTCAGCCACACGGAAAAAGTAGCTGGTGCTGCATCAGATACGTCATTTGCGTCACAATGGTTTAACCGTTATGGCGTTAATCAATTACAATGTCTCCGCTCAGGGGGACAGATGGCACAGCACGTAATTCAACGTAATCGCAGCAAACGCACCGCGGCCTGGTTCGCGCTGTTTGCTATGGCGTTGATTCTTGTTGCTCCGCTTATCTCGGTTTCCCTGCAAAAAGACCCGATGAGCGCGATGCCGGGCATGATGCATCATGATATGTCGGTGATGAGCGAGCATCATGAAGATCCAGGTGCGATACCTGCTCCTGCTGACCATGCCGAGGCTTGCGGTTACTGCGTCCTGCTGGCGCACGTACCGGGGCTGATGCTCGCGCTTCTGGCGCTGGTATGTGCTCTGCTATTGCGTATTCGCCAGCGACCGCCGCGGCCCGGCGTTTATATCTGGCACTTCTTCCCATGGTTGACTCCCCACCCGCGCGCGCCGCCGCGTTGTTCTGCTTTTACCTGCTAATCACATAAAAGAATGGGCGCATTGCGCCACGTTCTCGATTTGCTTTTAAAAAGGAAAAGTATGACAACCTGCACCCTTCGCGCGGCATGGATCACTCTGCTGCGCCGTCTTCATTTTGCCGTTGGCCTGTTTGTCGGGCCGTTTATCTTCGTGGCGGCACTGACCGGCACGCTCTATGTCGCGACGCCGCAGCTGGAAAGTCTCCTCTGGCATGATGCCCTTACCGCGGAAAAAAGCGGGCAAGCGCATTCCCTGGCGGAACAAATCCGCGTTGCGCAAGCGACCCTCGATCGGCCCTTAGCGCTTTATGCCGTACGACCTTCACTCACGCCAGGTGAGACAACGCGCGTGATGTTCAGCGATCCCACCCTTGGGGAATCGGAAAGCCGGGCGCTGTTTATCGATCCCGTAACGCTTGCCGTGAAGGGCGATATGACGGTCTATGGAACCAGTGGGATTTTGCCGCTGCGCCAGTGGATTGATTATGCTCATCGTTCTCTGTTATTGGGCAACATAGGGCGTCTCTACAGCGAGCTTGCGGCATCCTGGATGTGGTTCGCCGCGTGTGGCGGGATTGCGCTATGGTTTTTCACTCGTCCGAAAAGGCGGCTTAATAATCGCGTGCAGAATAACCGTCGCCTGCACGTGACGCTTGGCTGGCTCCTGCTGGGGGGAATGCTGCTCTTCTCCGCGACGGGGCTGACCTGGTCGCAATGGGCCGGCGGGAACGTGGATAAGCTTCGTGCTGCCTTAAACTGGATGACGCCGCAGGTGAATACGCAGCTCAACGGGCAGGCCATGACCAGGGATCCGCATGCTGAACATCATGCAGGGATGAATATGCCAATGATGATGCCACTGGATTTGACGAAGTTTGATGCCGTTCTCCGTCTGGCTCAGCGTAACGGAATTGTGGCAAGCAGACTCGAAATCAGGCCCGCCAAAAGTCAGGATAAGGCCTGGACCGTGACGGAAATCGATCGCGGATGGCCGACTCAGGTGGATGCTGTCGCGATCGATGCGGCAAAGATGCAGATTGTCGATCGCACCCGTTTTGCAGACTTCCCGTTAATGGCTAAGCTGACGCGCTGGGGCGTGGATTTCCATATGGGTTTGCTGTTTGGCGTGGTGAACCAGATCCTGCTGATCGCGTTTGGTACGGCGCTATGCGTGATGATTATCGTGGGCTATCGTCTTTGGTGGGTCCGCCGCCCTCTGCCAGCGACTTATAATCCGCTAATGACGCTGACGCAAAGCTGGTGCGATCTGGCCGGGCGAGGACGAGTCGCGGTCATCGTGCTGGCGATTTTGCTCGGCGTTGCGATGCCCGTTCTGGGCGTGAGTCTGTTGCTGTTTGTCGCTGTGGACGTGCTGCGCTGGCGGATGGCAAGCGCAGCAGCTGTAGCAGAGTCCGTAGAGTAAGGCGGATCAGGGCTCGCTGATGACCACCGTCACACGGCGATTTTCGGCGCGGCCCTGTGAGGTTTTGTTGCTTGCGACAGGATATTTCTTCCCAAGCCCGCGAGTAGTGAGGTTGGCGCGTGGAATATGCGCGCCTTCCGCCCAGGCGTCTGCCACGCGATCGGCGCGCTTAAGCGACAGCGCTTCGTTATAGCCATCTTCGCCATAATTATCCGTGTGCCCGTCCATGCGGGCATGCGTCAACCCGGTAGCGGCAAGGCGTGAAGCCATGGTCTGGATCTGCTGGCGGCTCTCAGGTTTGAGTTGATAATCGTTGGTGTCGAACAGGATTTTGTCTGAAAGCCCTAAAGACCAGTCGCCGTCGCTTTCACTGAACCCCCAGTGCTTCATTTCCGTAATCTGTTCCTGAGAGAATTTTCCCTGTGGCGCCTGGCAGCCGCTTAAAAGAAAGGCGGCAAGCAGGGCGGGAGCGGCAAAGCGCTTAAGCATAGTGAATTCCTTATTCATGACGACAGTGTCCTCGTACGCTGATTCTTCATCAGGTACATTTTTTTATCAGCCTGCTCCAGCAGCGTTTCCACGCTGCTATGTTCAGCAGTCAGGGCATAACCAATACTCAGTGAAAAAGGGGTCATATGACCGTTATGCATGCTCATAGCCGGGGTAAAGCGCTGTGCCAGCTCGCCGCACAGCCGCTGAACCTGGAGCTCATCGCTGATATTGCTGAGCAGAATGGCGAATTCATCTCCCCCCAGACGGAAGGCGTGATGGGCCTTGCCGCTGAATTCAACCAGACGCAGGGCCGTTTCAATCAGGACGTAATCCCCGGCAGTATGACCCCAGGTATCGTTGATGTATTTGAAGTCATCCCCATCCATAAACAGCAGGGCAGAGCCGGATTTGGCGGCAGGGTCGGCCATCAGGGCATTAATATGAGTGCGGAAGGACGCGCGATTGGGCAGGCCGGTCAGCGGATCGTGCATCGCCGTTTGCAGAAGCTGATCGTTTTTTGCCTGCAGCGAGTGCTGCCACTGTGCCATTTCATCCAGCAGGCTGTTGAAGTCCTGAGCAAAACGATGAAACTCTTCAATACGCTCTTCCGGTACGCGACGGGAAAAATTGCGGTTGGTACGCACGTCATGCGCCACATCAGCAATATTTTGTAGCGCGTTCACAACATCGGCATGAAGATGACGCGAAATCACCATTGCTGCTGCCGTTGCCAGCAAGATACAGGTGGTCAGGACGGCAAGCGACGTCCAGATGAAATGGCTTATCAGGCTGTCGCGGGCGGTAAGTCTGATTTGCCCAATAACATCGCCATTGTGTATTACCGGTTGGGTAGTCGGGCTTGGGAACAGCCAGTGGCTGATCATCAGGTTAAAGCGCTCGCTGCTGGCTTCACTTTCATAGGTCCAGTGGGCAAAAAGCTGGTCGCGCTTATCGAACACGTCGGCCCGGGCAAACTGGCCCTGTTTGCCCAGCGATGCCAGCGTATCCGTGGCGGCTGTTTCATCACGAAACACCAATGCAGCTTCAATCGTGTGACTCAGCGTGGCACCGGTCAGCTCGAGGTTCTTCTGTGCATATTGCTTCAGCGAAACCACGGAAACAACGCACAGCATCAGCCAGGCCAGCGTCATCGTAATCACGATGCTGGTCATATTGATTCGCCGTAAAGTTCTTTTAAACGTCGGGCGCTGCGCGGCGGAGAAATCCTTATTCATGTTCTTTATTCCGGGCAAGCATTAATACGTCAGGATTGACCCTGACGCCACTTCTTGAAAGTGCATCAAGATTGACGGAAAACGTGACTCTCTGGGGACGGATTTGCAGGCAAAAGGCGCTGCCAATCGCACAGTCTGGATTCTGTTCTGAAAGGGTGAGCAAAGGGTGTGATGCAAACTGACGAACGATCGCCTGCTGGCTTTCGGGGGATTCGAGTCCAAAATAGAGGGCATCACAGCGGGAGGCTAATGCTTCCTGTTCATTCTGTACCGTAACCGGGTTATAAGGCCTGGTCTCTGCATCGCCTTTTTGCAGGGCGGAAACATAAGCAGAACTTGAGAAAATACAGAGGGTTGGCTTGTCATTGAGCGCCGGCCAGCGCGTGTAGCTAACAATCCCCGAGACGATTTCGCGGACAGCACTATCCTGCCCGGCAGGTGCTGCAAATACCGGCGTCACGGGGGACAGAAATACCAGTGCCAGCATTGGCTGGCATAAAACACATCGCCACCGGGTGCTCACGAAAGGTTGCCACGCATCCAGAGTTAAAACATTCATGTAAGTTATATGAAGACTAACATTATTCATACAACCAGTCATTAGCGCCCTTAATACATTCCGGAAGAAACGCTGGCTATATTATTTTCAGGCTAATTAAGATAACGATTAATTCAGCCTGTTGGATTGCGCACCTTCATTCATCCCTTTTTGCCAGGCTTCCCGCAGCGCGGTGGCATCGGGTCTGGAATCGCAGCCTTCGGGAAATATTTTGCCGGAAACGCCCCAGCCAAAAAGCAGGTGCGTCTGGCAGATATCTTCCAGGCCAATGGCATAACCTTTCAGATAGATGTGGCGATCGACTTTGGGATCGTTAAGGTCGTTAGCCAGCTGTGCTTCGCTGCGGGCGGTGATGCCGCTTCGCCCGTCGTCGATACCTTCGCCGTACCAGTCCGTGGCGCTTTTTGGCAGATCCGCGTAGGGATCAAGCTGGCATCCGTTTAGTAAAAGCAGTAATAGCGCGCACAGAATGGGTTTCATGAGCATCTCCTGAACAGGTATTTTCAGCATAGCCTGTTCGATGCCTATCGCGAGTGGAATGTTTTGTTTACAATAAAAAGCAAGATAAATGCGAGAAATGGCCTGATGTAAATTTATATTTACGAATTATGGATTGAAATCTTTACCGTGTGTGGTAATGTAGACACATCCTCAATGAGGAAACCAAACTATCGCAAACGAGCTATACAGGATCGCCATCATGCAAAAAGACGCGCTGAACAACGTACATATCGCCGACGAACACGTTCTGATCACCCCTGAAGTGCTGAAAGCGGAATTCCCGCTGAATGCCGCTCAGGAGGCCCAGATTGCTGAATCCCGTCAGACCATTTCCAATATCATCGCCGGTCGCGATCCGCGCCTGCTGGTGGTATGCGGGCCGTGCTCCATTCACGATCCGGAAGCTGCGATTGAATACGCTCGTCGTTTTAAAGCCCTTGCCGCAGAGGTCAGCGATAGCCTCTACCTGGTGATGCGCGTCTATTTTGAAAAACCACGTACTACCGTGGGGTGGAAAGGTCTGATTAACGATCCGCATATGGATGGCTCGTTTGATGTTGAAGGCGGTCTGAAAATTGCGCGTCGCCTGCTGGTGGAGCTGGTTAACATGGGGCTGCCGCTGGCAACCGAAGCGCTGGATCCTAACAGCCCGCAGTACCTTGGCGATCTGTTCAGCTGGTCTGCAATCGGTGCTCGTACCACCGAATCGCAGACGCACCGAGAAATGGCTTCTGGTCTTTCCATGCCGGTTGGCTTCAAAAACGGAACCGATGGCAGCCTGGCAACGGCAATCAACGCCATGCGCGCCGCTGCGATGCCGCACCGTTTCGTCGGCATCAACCAGGCCGGGCAGGTTTGCCTGTTGCAGACTCAGGGGAACCCTGACGGCCATGTGATCCTGCGCGGCGGCAAAGCGCCAAACTACAGCCCGGCAGATGTCGCACAGTGCGAAAAAGAGATGGAACAGGCGGGACTGAAACCAGCGCTGATGGTAGATTGCAGCCATGGTAACTCCAACAAAGACTACCGCCGTCAGCCCGCGGTGGCAGAATCCGTGGTTGCGCAGATTAAAGACGGCAACCGTTCCATTATCGGCCTGATGATTGAAAGTAACATTCATGAAGGTAATCAGTCTTCCGAACAGCCTCGCTGCGATATGAAGTACGGCGTTTCGGTGACGGATGCTTGCATCAGCTGGGAGACGACGGATGCGCTGCTGCGTGAGCTCGATAAAGATCTGCGTGGCCAGCTGGCGGCTCGTCTGGCGTAAGAGGAATTTATGGTTGCTGAACTGACCGCGCTACGCGATCAAATAGATGAAGTCGATAAGGCGCTGCTGGATCTGCTGGCGCGCCGTCTGGAGCTTGTGGCCGAAGTCGGCGAGGTGAAAAGTCAATATGGCTTGCCGATTTATGTCCCTGAGCGTGAGGCATCCATGCTGGCGTCTCGCCGCGAAGAGGCGGCCGCGCTGGGTGTGCCACCGGATCTTATCGAAGATGTCCTGCGTCGGGTGATGCGCGAGTCCTACTCAAGCGAAAACGACAAAGGCTTCAAAACGCTTTGCCCGCAGCTGCGTCCTGTAGTCATTGTCGGCGGGGGGGGGCAAATGGGGCGTCTGTTCGAGAAGATGCTCATGCTGTCAGGCTATCAGGTGCGAATCCTCGAGAAAGAGGACTGGGCGCGTGCAGAAGAGCTGGTGGCCGATGCGGGTATGGTTATCGTCAGCGTGCCAATCCACGCGACGGCACAGATCATTGAGAAGCTGCCAGCGCTTCCGGACGACTGCATTCTGGTTGACCTGGCCTCGGTGAAAGCCGTGCCGTTACAGGCGATGCTGGCGGCACACAATGGCCCGGTGCTCGGGCTGCACCCGATGTTCGGTCCGGATAGCGGAAGCCTGGCGAAGCAGGTTGTGGTGTACTGCGACGGTCGTCAGCCGGAAGCCTATCAGTGGTTCCTGGAGCAGATTCAGGTTTGGGGCGCGCGGCTGCATCGCATCAGCGCGGTGGAGCATGACCAGAATATGGCGTTTATCCAGGCGCTGCGCCATTTCGCCACGTTTGCCTATGGTTTGCATCTGGCTGAAGAGAACGTCCAGCTGGAACAGCTTCTGGCGCTCTCATCGCCGATTTACCGGCTGGAGCTGGCGATGGTCGGGCGTCTGTTTGCCCAGGATCCGCAGCTGTATGCTGACATTATCATGTCTTCGCCAAGCAATATTCAGCTTATCAAGCGGTACTACACACGCTTTGGGGAGGCGATTGGTCTGCTGGAGCAGGGCGATAAACAGGCCTTTATCGACAGCTTCCGTAAAGTGGAACACTGGTTTGGTGATTACGCACAGCGCTTCCAGAGCGAAAGCCGGACGCTGTTACGCCAGGCAAACGACAGTCGACAGTAAAAAAGTGTTTTATACTCGAAAGCCAGAGGGGAAACCCGCTGGCTTTTTTTTCACAGGGAAATCACCATGCCGCAGCCTGAAGTGTTGTTCGATTACGCCGGCCATTTGCCGGAATGTCCGACCTGGAGCGAAGCCGAACAGGCGCTTTACTGGGCCGATATCCTCGAATGTGAAATCCACCGCTACGATCTGGCAAGCGGTGAGCATCAGGTATTGCAGTTTCCGGAAGAGGTCGGCTGTTTTTCACTGCGCGAAAGAGGCGGATTTATCGTCGCGCTGCGTAGCGCCATTTGGCTCAGTGATAAACATGGTCTGCTGGTGCGTAAAATTTGCGATAACCCCAGTAATGCTGAGCTGGCAAGGTTTAATGACGGTGGCACCGATCGCGATGGGCGGTTTTACGCAGGGACGTTCTGGGGGCCGGGCGACTATAACGGTGCATTGCTGGTTCGCGTAGACAACCATCTCAGACCGAAAGTGATTCAATGCGATATTCACGGTGCTAATGGTCTGGCGTTCAGTGTGGACAAAAAGTGGATGTATACGTCTGACACGCCCAACGCTGTCATTTACCGCACGCCGTTGGATGAGCAAGGCGAACCTGGCGTGCGCGATATTTTCCGTCAGTTTCAATCGGCTGAGGGTATTCCTGATGGTGCAGCTATCGATGAAGAAGGCTGCTACTGGAGCGCGATGTTTGATGGCTGGCGGGTGGCAAGATTTTCGCCGGAGGGGGAACAGCTGGCCGAATATCGTTTACCGGTGCGCTGCCCGACGATGGTCTGCTTCGGCGGGCCTGAGATGAAAACGTTGTTTATCACCACGACCCGGGAAAACATGAGCGCTGAGGAGATAAGACAATATCCCCTTTCCGGTGCAATCTTCACCCTGCCGGTTGAGGTGGCAGGAATGAAGAAATTACCGTTTATCGAGGCCTAATCCGGGTCGACCGGCACCACGTTCTCACTCGGATAGCAGCCCAACACTTTCATGGAGCGGGTGATCTCGCCCAGCTCCTTCAGCGCCTTCTGCATGGCTTCTGACTCCAGGTTTGCCTGAACGTCCAGATAAAACATCTCTTCCCACGGGTTGCCGTAGATCGGACGTGACTCAAGCTTAGTCATGATCAGATTATGATTACGTAATACCAACAGCGCCTCTACCAGGGCACCGGCCTGTTGCCCGGTTGCCATTAGCAGCGTGGTTTTTGCCGGTACCTGATCGGAGACGTTGATGGCTTTACGGGCCAGAACGACAAAGCGGGTGATGTTCTGCGTCTGGTTTGCCAGGTTGCGTTCCAGCACCTGTAAACCATACAAACCGCCGCCTGCTTCACTGCCCAGTGCCGCCACGTGCGGTGAATTGGCCTCTGCCACTTTTTCCATCGCCGCAGACGTGCTTTCGGTGTACTCGATTTTCCAGTGCGGATAACGGTTCAGGAACTGGCTGCACTGCTGGAACGGCTGCGGGTGGCTGTAGACAGTTTCAATCTTATCAAGGTCAGTCGAGCCGGACACCAGTACGCAATGATCGATAGGGATCGTCATTTCACCGACGATAGAAAGGCTGGTGTGCTGCAACAAATCGTAGACGTCATTGATGGCGCCAGAGCTGGTGTTTTCGATAGGCACCACGGCGTAATCGGCCTGTCCGGTTTCCACCTGGTTGAAGATGTCGGCGAATTTAGCGCAGCCACTTTCAATAAATTGCTCAAAATGGCGGGCGGCATACTGGCGCGCCGCGAGGTGTGAATAAGAGCCTTTTGGCCCCAGGAACGCGACGCGGGCAGAGTGTGGGTTAATTTTGTTAAGATGCTGCTGGAGCAGCGCCTGCTGTGTCAGGACTGAATCTTCAATAATCAGCTGGAACAGGCGGGTGATGTAGTGCGCATCCAGGTGGTGCGTTTTACCGAGTGTAATCAGGCGTTCGAGCAGGTCGCGCTCGCGGTCAATATCGCGTACCGGGCGATGAGACAGCAGTTTTGCTTTGCCTACTTCTACCGCCAGCCCCCGGCGCTCGGCCAGCAGAGAAAGCAGCTTTTCATCCAGCGCGCTAATCTTATCGCGCAGAGCCAGTAACGGGTTTTCCGCAGTCATAATGTCGCCTTTCTTGTTATCAATAAAAAAGGCCCCCCGGTGTGGGAGGCCTCATTGTTCGTCTTCGCAT
>NZ_DALZVG010000013.1:0-108996 GCF_032012665.1 Scandinavium sp. | reverse complement strand
CTTGTCAGGAAAAACTGAAGTTACTGAAAGGTTCGGCCGTTTCAGGTGCCACATTCGGGAAATCTTCTGGCTTGTTGGCCTTTTCTTTGCGCCCGTAGAACCCGGCTTTTGTCCGGTACTCACCAAATGTGGCAGATTCGATGCCGTTGGCATCCAGGCTGATATAACTTCCGCCGCCATTAATCACCACACGCTTATTCGCTGTAATATGGATTTCATCCTCAGTACTGATAATACTCAGTTCCCCGCGCGCCATCAGTTCCATCAGATCGTTTTGTGCCTGCACCTTCACCGGCCCCTGATTCGCTATCAGCTTGATCCCCAGCTTGCGCACAAACACGCTCAGGGCATTACCCACCCCGATGAACAGGTTCTTCACCACGCTGACGTCGGCATTTTTACCGGCCGTGGCAATCAGGTTCTGCCCGGCTGAGACCTGCAGGTGCTCGCCGCTGGTCAGCGCCATACCCTCCGGCGCGCTGAGCAACAGCACCGACTTTTGAAGGTCGCTAATTTCTTGTTCCAGCAGTTTGATTTGCGCCTGGAGATCGGCCGGGTTCGCGGTCGCCTTCTGCGCGTCATTCGAGATGTCGGTCATCTGCTCCCGGGCGTTACCCAGATTGTTGACCGCCGACTGCATTTCCAGCACCTTGCCCTGCGCTTTTGCCTGGCCATCCGCTGTGATGAACAGCCCTTTCTGCGCCCGGATGGCCCCCCAGCTGTCGGTTCTGAGCTCAAAACCCTCGCCGCGCTTCTGTTTTTCGCTGTCGACGAGGTGGCCCAGGTTCAGCTGGCTCTTGCCGCCATGCTCCGTCGAGACCTTGATGTGCTCCTGGCCGCGATTATCGTCGAGGCGAATTTTGTTGTTCGCAGGTGTGCGCAGGACGTTGCGTTTGTAGTTCTGAATAGTGACGTGGTCACCGTGAGCCGAGTCGTGCAGCACGCCGGAGATATACGGCCTGTCCGGGTTACCGTCCTCAAAACCAATCGCCACTTCGGTGCCCGCCAGCAGCGGCAGGTGCAGGCCGTAAGTGTCACCCGCGTACGGTCGCGACTGACGCACCCACAGGCTTTCAAAACCGGTCTCCCGGCTATCGCGGTCAAACAGCATATTAACGCGATAGCGACCGTCTTTATCGATATGGCCGTAGGTGTCATTTTCGGTGGTGCTTGTCACGCGCGCCGGGAGTGTGCCGGCCATTACCGGGCGCTTGCCGGGTTCCGGGCGGAAACCAAAATCCGTGCTGTCCGGCATTCCGCTGAAATGTACTTCAAAATCTTTGTCGCGTTTTGCTGCACTGGTCATTTCGGTGATGACCATACCCTTGCTGAACACCTCAGCCACTTCATAACCGCCGGTCACCTTCAGCACCTGACCCGGAGAGAGCAGCGGGCAGCTGGTAATGGCCTGCGCCTGCGTCTGGCCATTCAGGTAGCGTTCATGGCGAATACGGGCGTAAAACGCGCCGGACTCCGGGGCCGGATTGCGGTCATATGCGCTGCCCTGGGTCAGGTAGTTATCGGCATAGTGATAGGCATCGCCGTAGGTGGTCGCATCCCCGCTGGTAGCATCTACAAGCGTGTTCATGTCTTCCGTGGCCTGACGGTAGTTGTAGTCGCGGGTGCTGACCTGCTTCTGCACCACGGTGTGGTGGCATTCCATGCCCCACACCGCGTCCGCACCTGTCGAATGCTGGCCTGACGGCGGCACCGACGGCAGTGTCAGGCTTTTCTCGTAACCCTGCTGGCTGTCGTAAAACTCCACCACGTCAATATTAAGGCGCGTGTCGGTGGTAAAGCGGAACCAGATGCCCACCTCGCCCAGCAGTCGGGTGATAAAGCGCAGGTCGTCTTCGCCGTACTGCATCACCTGCTCACGGCGCGGATACTCTTTGCTCAACGAAAACAGAAAATCCTGGCCGCGCATGGCGTGGCGCTCACGCAGGATTTTTTCCACGATTTGCGGAACGGACAGGTCCTGGTAGATGGCGTTCTGGTGTGAACGGTCAAGCAGCGCCAGGCGCGGCGTGAGGGTCAGGGCGTAGTGAGTTTCATCCTTTGAGGTTCCGAGGCGCTCGAACCCACTCACCACACCCTGAAGGGTGCGCACGGCCTGCTGTAGCTTAATACCAAAGCCCTGGTCAACCGGGGCCTGCAGCGTCAGGGAGGCTGTTTTCATCAGCATCATTTCTTTGCTGATAGCATGCTCACCGCTGGTGAACTCAATGCGGTAGCTGAACGGTTTGCTCAGAGCTTCGTTGCCTTCAAATGCCAGCACATCCAGCTCTGCTTCACAGCCTTTCACTGCCAGCAGGTGGTGGTTGTGGCTGAATCTTATCGGGGGATTGTTGCTCATGCGTTCTCTCCTTCAGTCCGGTTGAAGTCCAGTGAGATCCCCTCTTCCTCGCTCCAGCCGAGCGTCAGAGATTGCGGTTTCTGTTTTGCAGCCATGTGGGTCAGCAACTGCTGGCTCAGCACCGGCAGAATTTGCTGGTTGAGCAGGCTGTCGACGTTACGCGCGCCGGTGTCCGGCAGCAGACAGGCTGAAGTCAGCGCGTCATACAGGCTTTCGTCAATTTTAGTGGTCAGGCCGTAGTGACGGTGCAGGCGCTTGCTCACCTGGGCAAGCTTCATTTCCACGATGGTGCGCATGGCGTTTTCTGCCAGCGGGCGATAAATCACCGTCTGGAAACGGGCGAGCAGCGCGGGCTGGAAGTGGTCACGCAGGATCGGGCGCAGCAGTTCGTGCAGGTCGCCTTCGGTGGCTTCTGGCTGTTCGCCCAGCAGCTGCATCAGATGGTCGCTGCCGAGATTAGAGGTCATCAGAATGACCGTGTTACGGAAGTCGATTTCCCGGCCTTCGCCGTCGCGCATAAAGCCACGGTCGAACACCTGGTAGAACAGGTTCATCACGTCGCGGTGCGCTTTCTCCACTTCATCCAGCAGAACAACGCTGTACGGGCGCTTGCGCACGGCTTCGGTCAGAATACCGCCCTGACCATAACCGACGTAGCCCGGAGGCGACCCCTTCAGTTGGGAAACAGTGTGCGGCTCCTGGTATTCCGACAGATTGATGGTAATCAGCGATTTCTCGCCGCCATACATCACGTCGGCCAGCGCCAGCGCGGTTTCGGTTTTCCCCACGCCGCTCGGGCCGACCAGCAGAAACACACCCTGCGGGCCGTCCTCGGACGTAAGCCCGGTTTTTGCCGCACGCAGGCGCTGGGCGATGGCTTCAAGCGCCACATCCTGTCCGACCACGCGTTTGCCGATTTCGTTTTCCAGGTTCAGCAGTTCGGTCTGCTCGTCTTTCATCAGTGAAGACAGCGGCACGCCTGTCCAGTCGGCAATCACGGTGGCGACGGTGCGCACGTCCACATCCACGGAAAGCAGCGGATTGCTGTGCTGCATGCCGTTCAGTTCCTGCTGCAGCGCGTGCGTCTCGCTCTGACGGGAGATGTCCTGGCGGCTTTCCAGCAACTGCTCTGTGAGTTTCAGCTCCTGCCCGTACTGGGTTTCCAGCTCGTCGAGCGCAACGATAAGGTCGTTCTCTTCCTGTTCGATTGCCGTCAGGCGTTCACCTTGGCTCTGACTGCCAACAGCGATATCTTCCAGCAGCGCCTGCTTCTCCATTTCAAGGGAAGTAATCTGCGAGCGAATGCGGGTCAGCTGTTCCGGCACGGTGTCGAGGCTCATACGCACGCGGGCAGCAGCGGTATCGAGCAGGTCAACCGCTTTGTCCGGTAGCTGGCGGCCTGTTAAATAACGGCGTGAAAGCGTAACGGCGGCGCGCACCGCATCGTCGGTGATGTGCACATTATGGTGTTCGGCATAGCGGGATTTCAGACCTCTGAGCATCAGGCAGGCGGTGTCGTCGTCGGGCTCGTCCACCTTCACCATCTGGAAGCGGCGCTCCAGCGCAGCATCACGCTCGAAGTACTGCTTGTACTCGCTCCATGTAGTGGCGGCGATAGTGCACAGCTCACCGCGCGCCAGCGCAGGTTTCAGCAGATTGGCCGCATCGGCGCCGCCCGCCTGGTTGCCCGCGCCGATGATGGTGTGCGCTTCGTCGATAAACAACAGGATCGGCGCCGGCGACTGCTGCACGGCATCGATGACGTTTTTCAGGCGCTGTTCAAATTCACCCTTCACGCCTGCTCCCGCCTGTAACAGGCCAAGATCAAGGGTACGCAGCACAACAGACTTGAGGGATTCCGGCACGTTGCCTTCGGCGATGCGTAATGCAAGCCCTTCCACCAGTGCCGTTTTGCCGACACCCGGCTCGCCGACCAGAATCGGGTTGTTCTTACGACGACGGGAGAGAATGTCCACCATCTGGCGGATTTCAGTGTCGCGCCCAAACACCGGGTCGATTTTACCTTCCTTCGCTTTGGCGGTGACGTCGAGAGTGAACTTATCCAGCGCGTTCTGTAGCGCAGGGTTGAGTTCGCCCTCTTTCCCTTCAGCCCCAGCCGGGCGACCAATGATTTCCACCTCGCCGCCGGAAGAGTGTATAAGTTCTGCCTCCAGCTGCGCTTCCGGGCGCTCGTCGGATTGCGCATCCAGCAGCGGACGCAGGCGCTCCAGCTGACTCTGACCTACTGTCAGCAGCGGCCACAGGCCGTCGCAGTGGATAAGCTTCGGGCTGTCAATCAGCGCCATCAGCAAATGCTGACTGCGAATTTGTTCTTCACCCTGAAGAGATGCCGCCATCCACGCCTGTTTCAGCAGCGTGTTGAGGGAGTCCGCCAGCCCCGGACGACTGCGCACCGAGCGTGGAAGCCCATCCAGCCAGCCCAGCAGCGCCTGCCACATGCCGTCCATATCCCACTCGTAGCGACGGGCCAGCACGGTGAGATCGCCTTCGCCCTGCTCCAGCAGCTTGAGCAGCCAGTGTTCAGGCAGAATTTCCGCGTGTGCGCGAGTCTGACACAGGGAAGCGGCGCCTTCCAGCGCGCGAGCACAGTAAGGATTAAGGCGACGTAACAGGACAGCTGAGTTTTCCATTTTTTTCTCTCTTGTTGATTCCCGTGCATGCTACCGCCCGTCGCTTTCCACTTTGACAGGGAACCCAAGCGCATCAGGTCAGGCAGATAGATTGTGTGATTCTTTGCTAAATGCCCGACTCACAGACACTCAGCAAAAAACTGCGGACAGGGAGATCTGTCCGCATGGGGCTTACGCAGTGGCGCGTTCGTTCCAGGAATCGGAATGAATGATGTTGCCGTCTTTGTAGGTCCAGGTGATTTTTTCGTAACGCAGCTCGATCTGCTCGAGGTGGTTGTGCTTCTCGAAAGAAGGATCCTTGATGTCATGCATCACAGGGTTCACTTTCACCACTTTTACGTTTTCGAGTTTGGTGTTGAAGTACTCAACTTCCTGGCCCGCGTCGTTGATTTTGTACCACTTGAATTCCGCTGACTTGAGGGTCTGACCGGTGGTCACGGCCTTGTACAGGTACGGGCTGGAGGAGTCGATTTCCTTGGTGAACAGGAACGGGGTGTGAATACGGGTGCCGGTCAGCTTGCCGGTATTATTGTCGGTCGGGATGTACAGGTTATGCTGCTGTGCAACCACTTCGATGCTGCCTTCACGGTCCTGCACGTCAACAGACCCTTTGATGTCTGCACCGCCGTCGTCCTTCAGCCAAAGATAAACAGGAATTGCCATCGGATTTACTCCATTAATGTTGAGAAACGTCATCATCCTGCGATGACGCCTGGGTGTTGCCCGGTATCTGACAGGCGTTGGCCTGCGGTACCAGACTAATTTCGACACGACGGTTGAGCGCACGGCCCTCCGGGGTGTCATTGGTTGCGACCGGGCGGCTTTCGCCATAGCCCTGCACCGCAAAACAGCTTTCCGGCACATCACCTGTATCGCGCATCCAGTTGCGCACCGCTTCGGCACGCTTCTGGGAGAGCGTCTGGTTCATCTGTGGATTGCCGGTGTTATCGGTATGCCCCGCCACCACAATCAGCCAGCCGGGTTTGGCCTTAATCCCCACCAGCGAGTTGACCAGCAGTTTGGTTGAGCCAGGTTTGAGGTCATATTTGCCTGAATCGAACAGCGACATGCTGTCGAGGCGGATAATTTTCGGCACCGCTTTGGGTTTTGGCGGCGGTGGCGGTGGAGGCGGAATATAGGAACGGATAGCATCCAGAACAGGCAGCCGCAGCCGCTCTCCCTGGTAGAGCCCAAGACTCATGCGAAGCGGATTACCGTTCCTTGCCCAGTCATCCAGTTGAGCAGCATCTTCACGCAGCACGCCGACCGCCGCGGCCTTCAGGCTGTAATCATCCGTTGAAATGCGATCGTAGCGATTGATGTCAAAACTCATACGATGCAGGAGCTGGCGGTTGTTCCAGCCACTGCCGCACAGGGCAACAATCGCTGCAAACGTGAGCAGGCAAAACCCCAAACGCCATGCCCGCTGACGCGGCGTCAGCCCCTGGCCTTCTGGTAGCAGGGGGAGCACGAAATCAGGCAACAGCGACATGACCGTGCTGTCCGTCCCTACCGGTTGCCAGCCAGCTACATGCTGCATGGCAGTATGGCGGGAAAGCCACGCTGTCCAGACCGAAGAGGCCAGGCTGCCGGCAAGGATAGGGCCAATACCCCACAACACTGCGGTCGGGGCTATTGCCGGGATATCCGGATTCTCATCCATGAACACCGCTTTGACGTGCCGATGGAACCAGGTCATCAGGCTGTTCATCAGAACCTGCTGCTGCATCGCCATGGCGCCTCCCGTAGTGACCCAGGCCGCAATGGAGCACGGAGCTGAAGATTCACGCCAGACGCTGATCCCCTCCCCCGGTATGGCGGCCTGCCAGAGCATGTCGTTCATCATGGCGCTGCCCACCAGTCCGTTCAGCACCAGGGGCACGGAGTGTCCTGTTTCTTGCCGCAGCTGGCTGATTTGCCAGCGCAGGGCCAGCATCTTGCTGGTAAGCGCTTCGCCATCAGCATGCCTCTGCGGGCAGATACAGACCATAACCGAAAGCTGGCGTCCCCAGTCCGGACGCAGCCACAGTAGCTGTCTCGCTACCTGGTCAAC
The DNA here is from genome assembly GCF_032012665.1 of Scandinavium sp. Classification (NCBI taxonomy): domain Bacteria; kingdom Pseudomonadati; phylum Pseudomonadota; class Gammaproteobacteria; order Enterobacterales; family Enterobacteriaceae; genus Scandinavium; species Scandinavium sp. The sequence continues at coordinate 101,936 of NZ_DALZVG010000013.1, read as the reverse complement.
ATCCTGATTTTCTTCAACGCGGATCCAGCAGCCATGCGTCACGGTCAGCACCTGCGATGCTTCTGGCCACGCCTGGGGTAAATCGCCACAAACAAGCACAACAGGCTGACGATATGCCGCCTCCGGCAGATTATCGAGACGCGCTGTGAGGTTTTGTTCTGAATGGCGGGAGGCCACGTACAGAAGCGCAGCGATTCCACCCCAGGCGATCAGCAGGATAAGGACCGAAACCAGTCGTGGCACGGGCAGAAAGCCCAGGCAGATCGTCCCCGTCAAAAGAGCCGCCCAGAGTGCAAGCCAACGCTGTTGCGCAGGACTCATTTCACCGCCCCAGGCAACAGAGTTACCAGCATCTGATCCAGCCAGTGGTTCAGCCCCCACCACAGTGCAGTGACCACTAAGGCACTAACGACAATGCGAACAGGCCAGGAGGAAAACCAGTTACCGACCCCTCGCCCGCTGCGGCTTTCCGCGAGAATCGGATGCGTTTGCGGATATGAAAAAGGCACCACGTGTTCACTGAGCGCGTTCACCAGCTTTTGCCGTTCCGGATCGTTCAGCGAGCGGAAGCTACCGAGGAACCCCAGCATCATGACACGCTGGAAACAGGTCACTACGGCACTCTCTGGTGCAAGTTCATGCAATACGTCACGCATGCGGTCACAGAGCGTATCTCCCGCTTCCATCGTGCCCAGGAAATGGCCCTGCAGGGGAATGTCATACCACTGGACGCAGGCATCATCCTGCAGGCCACGGTTTTTCACCGCTTCATCGATCAACGCACACTGGGCGGTAAGAATATGCATGCAGCTGGCGTCATCCAGCCCCTTCTCCTTCAACGCCAGCTGCACGCGTTCAACATCTGCAACGCAGCGTTCCCACAGCACCCGGCCTTCGCCCTCCTGAAACGTTGGACCGTGGCGCAGGCTGATGACCTGCAGCCAGGTGTCCTGCAACAGTGCATCTATATCGATGGGCGCGGTCATTCCACGCTTGTTTTCACTCATGTTCTCAGTACCGCGAAGAGTTCAAGTTCAGGTTCACCGAGCGTGCCTGGGGTGTAGAACATACAGCTGCCGCTCTCCAGCATTTCCTGTGCGGCCGGGTGGGACAGGTCCAGAGAGAAATACTGGTTCTCCAGGCGCAGCGGAATGGCCGCCGGGACATGGCGTAAGGGTTTCAGTGGAATACCCTGCCGGGAGGCATTCACCAGGCTTGTAACGTAATCCGGGCTGCCGACTTTACATTGACGGGGGAACTGCTCCTGCAGCTGCGCCACCGGAACAGGTGAACGTACAGACAGGTAATAGTCCGCCCCTTCCAGCAGGCGTGGATCCTGCAACCGAGCCAGCCACTGACGCAGGCGCTTGTCATGCGTGAGCTCAATGGACACCACGCGGGAGGGAAGACTGGCTTCCAGTAAATCGCTTAACAGGTCGAACAGCGGCGGGAAAACCGCATTCAGATGCTCGTGCTGATAAACCGGAATAGCGCTGACCTGGTGCTCAAGGGAGAACGTCAGAAGGCTACCCGCCAGACGAGCCAGCTCCGGGAACAGCCGCTCAACGGCGCTTTGCGGAAAACGTTGAAATTGCCCCAGCACGGGCTCCGCGCTGTTGAGCGCATTGAGTAGCCAGAACAGGGAGACATCGGCCACCGCAAAGTCAGCCATTCGCTCGTTGCTCTCACGACGCATAGACATCAGCCGCGTCAGACGCGCCCGAAGCTGCGTCATCAGTTGTTCAAGCTGTGTGGTTAACCAGCGGCTGCTCCGTACCGTCAAGAGTGGAGGAAGGAAGGTATCATCCAGCGTCCAGACACCCTGAGAATCCTGCTGCAGGCGCGCCACCGGGCAGGTCAGATAATCGCTGTTATTCTGGTGGGCAAAGCGCAAGCTGAGCTCAGGTTGCAGGACCGCAATCTGGCGATTGTCATCGCCAAACTGATTGCGAACATCATGCCAGCGCTGGCGATAGCGAACCGGACGTTCAGCCACTTCATCGGTTTTCAGGCAGTTGCCGCCATTGGCACGCCACAGCGGCAGCGCCAGTACCACAACGGTTTCATGCGATTCGCCGTCAAGCGAAAGTACCGACGGAAGACCGTCGGCATTATCACTATCAACAAGCGTGCCATCCTGAAAACGAATATGCAGCCTGCGGGCCTGTAGGCGGCCAAGCTTTAGCGTCTCCGGTTCAAATGCCGCCTCAATCACCCCCCAGGGATGGCTCAGGCCCATTTGCGCGATGCATTCCGCAGACCAGGCCGCATATGCGGCCTGTTGCTGGAAGTGCTGGGGCGAGACCATAATCCCTCTGCCCCATAACGGTTGTTCCGTTTTCATCGGCTTCCTGCCTTAGTTACGATTTCGCCTTCGGCATCTGGGAAACCAGAGACAGATTGACGTCCATCCCTTCCACCTGGAAGTGCGGCACGGCGTACAGCTTCACGCGGAAGAAGCCCGGGTTATCTTCGATATCTTCCACCATCACTTTCGCATCGCGCAGCGGGTGAGAAGCCTGCAGCTCGTCGCCCGGATCGGTCATTTCGGTGACCAGACCACGTACCCAGGTATTCAGCTCCAGCTCCAGCAAACGCCGGTCCTTGGTGGTACCGATGTTTTCACGCTGGATAAGCTTCAGATAGTGCGCGATGCGCGACAGCAGGAAGATGTACGGCAGACGTGCGTTAATGCGGCTGTTGGCTGTTGCATCAGCGGTATCGTACAACGCCGGTTTCTGCGTGGAGTTGGCAGAGAAGAAGCACGCATAGTCGCGGTTTTTATAGTACGACAGAGGAATGAAGCCGAGGTTGGCGAATTCAAATTCGCGGGTTTCCGGGATCATCACTTCTGACGGAATTTTCACCTGATTACCGGTACCGAGGTCGTACAGGTGAATTGGCAGGTCCTGAACCGCACCACCGGCCTGCGGGCCACGAATTTGCACGCACCAGCCGTTGTTGATGAAGCTTTTCACCATATTGGCAGCGAACGCGAAAGAGGCGTTGGTCCACAGATATTTGTCGTGATCCGGGCCTTTCACTTCTTCGATGTAGTTGAAGCTGCGCACCGGCACGGTGTCCGGGCCATACGGCAGACGACCGAGCACGCGCGGCATCACCAGACCTATGTAGCGGGAATCGTCAGTATCGCGGAAGGATTTCCATTTTATATACTCGGCGCGGTCGAAGTAGTTACCGATATCCTTGATGGCCGCCACTTCTTCCATAGTCTCTTTCAGGAAGAATTTCGGGCCTGCGGAGCCGATAAACGGCATGTGCGCAGCAGCAGAGACTTTGGACAGGTTGCGCATCAGCGCCACGTCCTGAGCAGAGGCGTCGAACTCGTAGGCAGAGATAATCGCGCCAATCGGCTCACCGCCCGGGGTGTCGTATTCCGCGATATACGTCTGCTTGTACAGGCCGCTCTGAATGATTTCCGGGGAATCTTCGAAGTCCTGACGAAGTTCGTCTTTAGAGAGATCGAGAATTTCCAGCTTCACGTTCTGCCGGAAATCAGTTTTATCCACCAGCGACTTCAGCCCACGCCAAACGGATTCCACTTTCTGAAATTCATCGTTATGCATTACCTGGTCGAGCTGACGGCTGATCTGGAAATCCAGCTCAGCAATGTGATGGTCGAGCAGGGTTTTATCGAGTTTTTCGACGGACTGGCCCGATTTTTTCAGGCACTGCATGAAGACCTGAACGGCAGCGGTAACGCGTGCATCAGCAGAAGTTTCCGCCATCACGTTATTATCCTGGAAGCCGTCGAGTTCACCGAGTTTCGAAACCGGCGTTAAATTAATTTTTTCAAACAGTGACGCGTACACCCCGCCCTGAGGCAGCGTTTTTTCCAGAGTGATACCGCCCGCCTGATTCTGGGATTCATTATTCAGAGACATAAGCATTTTTCTCGTAATTATTCCGTTAACGTTTCCAGTAATTAATCCTGGGCCGGGGCAAGTGCATTCAGCTCATTACGCAGTTCGTCGCTGAGCATCGGGTCTTTAAGAATTTTCTCGAGTTCTTTACGGAAGGTAACATTATCAAGAAGGTTAGATTTTAAATCGCGCAGTAAATTACGCATGGCGAGCATTGCACGCAGCTGTGGGATTTGACGGGCAACCTGCTCGGGTTCGAAATCCTTCATCTCCTGAAACTGAAGATGGATATTTTCTTCGGAGCCATCGTTTGCCAGGGTGTTTTTAACGGTAAGATTAACTTCCGGATTCAGGTCAGCCAGCACGCTGTTGAAGTTGTTCTTGTTGACATTGATTTTCTCACGCTCAGACAGCGTACCTTCTGCTTTCCCGTTACTGAAGTCGCCCACTGTCAGAAGCTTGAGTGGGAGCTCAACCTTCTTCTGGGCCCCGCCCGTATGTAAATCAAGTTTTATATTAACTCGTGCCTTAGGTATTTCCTGCTGAAATGAATCTGCCATGTGGTATCTCCTGAATAAATGCATCCATTGAAGGGGAGGCTGGTCGTATGAAAAACGATTTCTGTTTTACCAGTAATGTAATTAAAAGTAAAACAGGGGAAACACATTTAAAACTTAAGCACCACTCAAATGAAATTCAGCATAATTACAGAGTGCGACTCCTACTGGCTTCCAGAGCGATAAAAGCCATAAATTAAGAATTTTCGAAATGAAAGTTAATCCTGATAATTAATATAAAATAATTATAATTAAACCAACATTCATTTTTTTGGTGAATGTACTAGTGGTTTCATTATTTTGGCATATTGACGAAATAAGCTTAAAGACAGACGTGTACGGGTAGCGTCAGTTTTATTTATGGGTAAAGACCGCATGATACATGCTAGCCCTGCCAGGTCCGGATAAGACGATATCGGGCAGAGAATAGTCACCTTCCGGGATTTGACGGACGGCCTCTTCCTTAAACTAAGGTGTACTCGTGGTGTGCCCATCGTCTTCTCCTGTACTCAAAATAAACATCGGGATCGTCTACCAGGGCTGGCTCCGTCCATCAACGGCCACAAAGTGTCTGGCTTATCTGTGGCGATTCACATTTTTAAGAGTCAGGAGCATGGTCAGAAATGCAGCATCGTCTTTACTTAAATGAACAAAAAGCTAGATACCACTCTCAAGTTGTACAAAACATCAATGACTTGAAAAAAGGCAAAGGCTAAACTCCGGAGTACTTCTGATTTGTTCTGGCTTATTGGCTAGACAGATTGTTGCTCAGGGATGAACGTTCGAGAGGAAATGAAGTGAACATCTGGTGGCATACCAGGCATGTGAAATACAGAAAAGATTTTTAAATTCAATGCATTGAAGATAATGAGTGGCGGAGAGAGGGGGATTTGAACCCCCGGTAGAGTTGCCCCTACTCTAGTTTTCGAGACTAGTCCGTTCAGCCGCTCCGGCATCTCTCCGCAGAATGGTTGCCATGATGCCAGGATCTTTGGCATTTTAACAGGCCCTGCCCCTTTAATTGATGTCAAGTGACGAGTTTGCGAGCAAAGCGATGATTAAATGGCCCTGGAAAGCAAATGACGCCCCCCTTAACGCGGATATCCCATGGGAACAGGCGCTTGCCATCCCTGTTCTGGCAAGCCTGTCACCGGAAGAACAGCTGAGACTTACGCAGCTGGCAGACCGTTTTCTACAACATAAGCGTCTCGTCCTGCTGCAGGGATTAGAGCTGACGCCACTGCAGAATGCGAGGATCGCCATGCTGTTTTGCCTGCCGGTTCTGTCGCTCGGCCTGGAGTGGCTTGACGGCTTTCATGAAGTGTTGATCTACCCTGCTCCGTTTGTCGTGGATGACGAATGGGAAGATGATATTGGACTCGTGCATAACCAGCGAGTGGTGCAGTCCGGACAAAGCTGGCAGCAGGGGCCTATCGTGCTGAACTGGCTGGATATTCAGGACTCCTTCGACGCCTCCGGCTTTAACCTGATAATCCATGAAGTGGCGCACAAGCTTGACGTCCGTAACGGCGATCGCGCTAATGGCGTGCCTTTGGTATCGCTGCGCGAGGTCGCAGGCTGGGAACATGACCTGCATGCGGCAATGAACAACATTCAGGATGAAATTGATTTAGTAGGTGAAAGCGCCGCCAGCATTGATGCTTACGCGGCCACAGACCCTGCGGAATGTTTCGCCGTGCTATCAGAATACTTCTTCAGCGCACCTGAATTATTTGCCCCCCGTTTCCCGGCACTGTGGCAACGTTTCTGCCATTTTTACCAGCAGGATCCACTACAGCGAATGCGTGATAATGGTGGCAGCGAAAGCGCTAATCTACGCGTAGTTCACTAAAACGACACATTGCCTCTATTTCATGCAATCGAATCAGGCAGTTAAATTTAGTATTGACACAAAATAGGGCGGCTATTAATATGCGCCTCGTTCACACGATTCCTCTGTAGTTCAGTCGGTAGAACGGCGGACTGTTAATCCGTATGTCACTGGTTCGAGTCCAGTCAGAGGAGCCAAATATAGAAAAGCCTGCTTTCGAGCAGGCTTTTTGCTTTTCTGCGTTCAGCAGAACAAAAAAAACGGTGAGGCTTTGCCGTCACCGCTTTCTTCACCGATACCGCTATTATTCTGCTTTAGAATCAGCCGTTTTCAGCTCGCCCATCACTTTCAGCTTTTTGGAGATCTCGCGACGCTCTTTGGAGAGTTCAGCATTTTTGATGATGTAGTCATCTACGCGATCTTCGTAGTCGGTTTTCATGCTGGCAATGATGCCCTGAATGGCTTCCACGCTCATGCCCGGCTTGATGTAATCACTGAGGTTGTCGAGCAGCAGTACACGCTTCTGGTTGTCACGGACCTTTTTCTCAACGTCCTGAATTTCGCGCTGCAGTTTGTTTTTACGACGGAACAGACGAACAAACTCCAGAACGTCCTGGAACGAAGGTTTGGTTGTTTCCATTTTTACACCCCTGATAATTGAGATTCGGATTCGTAAAACAGCCGCTACAGGTAAACATAACTGCTGGCGACCGTGAATGACAATGGTTTTTGCTCTGGCTTAATCATAACCCTAAACCGAGCTGAATCGAAACAACCATCCGGTAAAGCGTGACCATCCGGGCGTTATTTACGCAATGCCCGGCAAATCAGATGCGACAGCAATTCCAGCTGGCGCGCCAGCTCCATGCTCAACCAGACGTAGCCATGCATTGGGGTTTCCGATAAATTCTCGCCCTTATAATCATTCACCAGCTGGCGCAGCTCAGCGACGATGTCATTGAGCTTTTCGTTATTGGCAAGAATAGGCTGCGGATTGCCTTCGTATAGCGCATGCGCAATGGTGAGCAGTGTTTGCTGCGTCATCTGCTGCATGTCTCGCAAGGTATGTGCATTGAGCATCACATAATGGCTGCCGCGCGAGGCCCAGTACGCGTTGATTTGCAGCTCCAGCATACAGACCAGATTGCGGTTGACGGTCTGGATCCCTTCAAAAATGGCTTTCTGGATATGGGTTTCTTTACTGGCGGGAGAGATAAGGCCACGCATCTTGACGACTTCGTTTAGCGTTTTTTGCATCCGCCGCTCCAGGCGCGGGCGCTCCAGCAAATTGGGAGAAAAGCCGGTCTGATAGAGGCGGTTAAGCTCCGTTACGTAGCCAGCCATCTGGATACGCCAGTGCAGGAAAGCCCGCTGCGGCCAGATCCCCGTGAACAGCATCGCCAGAAGCGAACCAATGATCACATCGCCGCTTCGCCACAGCGCGGTGTGCATATCACCTGCAGGTGCCCCGACAACCACTGAAAGCGTGATGCCGATAAGCAGCGCCTGATACGGTTTCTTACCGAGCGCCAGCCAGCCGCAGAGAAACATCGCTGCCGCGCACCATAGCAACATTAACGGCAGGGACATCAGTTCGAGCTTCAGCGCGACGAGCCCCATCGCCGATCCAAGGATTGTACCGCCGATACGTTCGAACGCACGTGGCACCACATTTCCCCAGAAGGAAATGGGCCCCATAAGAACAACCAGCGTAATGAGCGGCCAGGTGCCTTCAGGGACGTCAAACAACCGGATTAACAGGAAGGTCAGAATAAACGCAAGAGCAATTCGCACACCGTGAACAACACGGTAGTGGCGGTAGAGACGAATTTCAAAAGGACTCAGTGATTTATCGGCGCGCACATCCGCTCTCCGGCCTGGGCAGAAAACACAATTGTATCTGTTTTTCTGCCGCTGGCATCACGAATGTAGAAATAACCTTTCAGACAGCAGGTATTTTTACCTTAAACGCGGCGTTTTTTAACAGGGACATACATTTCGATATCCCAGTGGCCGTCCTGATTGCCGTCGTTGAGGTACAGTTCGAAGCATGGCTTCGCGTCCAGCTCATGGTCTTTATCCTGCAATACGCTGTTGAAGAACTGATACCATGGCGTGGAGAAGTCATGATCGATCACGCGCGCCGACGCTTTGGCGTACAGCCCTGCCTCCACTTCAGTGACGATCACCCCTTCACTGTTAGCTGGCGGCGTGAACCCATCCACTACTGTGACAACGGTATCACAGCGCAACTTTTCGGCCGGGACTTCGTCAGGATTATCGTAATAAACGGCCACCCACTCTTTCGCCGGGATCTTTTGCCCGCTAACCCACATTGCCAGCTGTTCGAAGCCCTGCTTTACGGTCTGCTCCCACGGACCGACCATGTGAAAACCGGCCACTACGCGTTTTTGCTGCTGAGTGATGCTGTAATCCATACTGCCTCCGCTAACGATTTACTGGATAAATATACATATAAAATCTAGCAAACACATCTGATGGAGTATGTGCGATATTTCACAGAACATAAAAGTAAAACGCCCCCGGATGGGAGCGTTCAGAGAGGATCAGGCTTTGTGATGCAACCAGTCGCTGAAGCGGGAGAACATGCCGCCTTTGCCAACGCTTTCCAGCGTCACCAGCGGCCAGTGGGCAATAATTTTATTGCCGTCGTACAGTTCAATTTCACCTACGCGCTGATGGGCCGCGATCGGTGCATCCAGCTCTTTTTTGTCGAGTACGTATTTCGCCTTAATGTTCGGCACTTCGGATTTCGGCAGCGACAGCCAGAAATCCTGATCGGTGCCAAGACTCACCTGCTCTTTGTCCCCGTACCAGATACGCTCTACGCCCACCTGCTTGCCATTTTTCAGCACCTCGACCGTGTCGAAATTCTGCTGGCCCCAGTGCAGCAATTTACGCGCCTGATCTTCTCGGCCTTTGGAGCTTGCCGCGCCCATCACCACGGCAATCAGGCGGCGATTGCCGTCCACGGCAGAAGCAATGAGGTTAAAGCCAGCGCTGGCAGTATGGCCCGTTTTCAGCCCGTCGACGTTGAGGGTTTTATCCCACAGCAGCCCGTTACGGTTGTTTTGAGTGATGCCGTTCCACGTCAGGCTTTTTTCGCTATACATGTGGTAGAAATCAGGCTCACCGTGAATGATGGCGCGGGAAAGCACAGCCAAATCGTAGGCCGAACTGTGCTGACCCGGCGCATCCAGACCGTGTACGGTTTCAAAATGCGTGTCCTTCAGGCCGAGTTTTTGCACGTAGCTATTCATCATATTGACGAACTGCGGCTGTCCGCCTGCGACATAATCCGCCAGCGCCACGCAGGCATCGTTTCCTGAATCGACGATCAGGCCACGACTTAAGTCGTGAACGCTCAGCCTGTCGCCCTCCTTCAGAAACATCAGGGACGATCCGTCAAAGACGGGATTTCCTTTCGCCCACGCATCGCGGCCCACGGTAACCATGTCATCCGGGCTGATACGGTGGCTGTCAATCGCGCGATCGACCACATAGCCAGTCATTAGCTTGGTCAGGCTCGCTGGATTGCGCTGCTGATGTTCGTTACCGGCGGTCAGAACCTGGCCGGTGGTGTAATCCATCAGAACCCAGGCCGCAGCCTGAATAGCTGGAGGTTGAACGGGTGCGGGAATGTAATCTGCGGCAACTGCGCAGGAAATGCCCGAAGCGAGCAAAGAAACAGCAATAAACAAACGGCCTTTCAACAGCATATCCTCAATTTCTCGTATTCCCGTTCTTTTTACGGCAGTTACGCTTTACTGACAGCGTTAAATTGCAAGGAAATATGACATTTCCTGCGAGCAAGGCCGCACGGCTCGTGTGTATGCTTCTGATGAGAGGGCAAATCGTTTACCATGACGGGCTAATGCGCACACGGGTTACTGATTACTATGCAAGACACGCCATCGCAAGCCGGCTTCCTGTTTCACGATTACGAAACCTTCGGCACCAGCCCACAGCTGGACAGACCCGCACAATTTGCGGCCATTCGTACCGACGCTGATTTCAACATCATCGGCGAGCCCGAGGTGTTTTACTGCAAGCCCGCCGACGATTACCTGCCGCAGCCTCAGGCGGTAATGATCACCGGCATTACGCCGCAGGAAGCGCTGGCGAAGGGCGAAAACGAAGCCGAGTTTGCCCGTCGAATCCACGATCTGTTTACCGTGCCGAAAACCTGCGTGGTCGGGTATAACAACGTACGATTTGACGATGAAGTCACCCGTAATATCTTCTACCGCAACTTTTACGATCCCTATGCCTGGAGCTGGCAAAATCATAATTCCCGCTGGGATCTGCTTGATGTAATGCGTGCCTGCTACGCACTGCGCCCGGAAGGTATCAACTGGCCCGAGAATGACGATGGCCTGCCGAGTTTCCGCCTGGAGCACCTGACCAAAGCCAACGGCATTGAGCACAGCAATGCGCACGATGCGATGGCGGATGTTTACGCGACGATAGCGATGGCGAAGCTCGTCAAAACGCAGCAGCCTCGCCTGTTTGATTACCTCTACAGCTACCGAGGCAAAAACAAGCTTGCAACGCTGATAGACGTGCCGCAAATGAAGCCGCTGGTGCATATTTCAGGCATGTTCGGTGCCTGGCGGGGCAATACCAGCTGGGTCGCACCGCTTGCGTGGCATCCGGAGAACAAGAACGCAGTAATAATGGTGGATCTGGCGGGCGATATTTCTCCGCTGCTGGAGCTGAGCGCCGATGAGCTTCGCGAGCGCTTATACACGCCAAAAGCCGAGCTGGGCGAGCTGGTAGCCGTTCCCGTTAAGCTGGTGCATCTGAATAAATGCCCGATCCTGGCGCAGGCCAATACGCTACGTCCGGAAGATGCGGATCGCCTTGGTATTAACCGCCAGCAGTGCCTGGATAACCTCAAAGTGCTGCGCGAAAATCCACAAGTGCGTGACAAAGTCGTGGCGATTTTCGCCGAAGCCGAGCCATTCGTTCCCTCAGAAAACGTCGACGCCCAGCTCTATAACGGCTTCTTCAGCGATGCAGACCGCGCCGCGCTGAAAATCCTGCTGGAAACGGAACCGCGTAATCTGCCTGCGCTGGATCTGACGTTTGCCGATAAGCGCATCGAAAAACTGCTGTTTAACTATCGTGCCCGAAACTTCCCGGGCACTCTGGACGAAGCAGAACAGCAGCGCTGGCTACAGCACCGCCGTAATGTGTTCACACCGGAATACTTACAGGCTTACGCCCAGGAACTTGAAGCGCTGTACGCCCAGCATGCAAACGACAATGAGAAGCTTGCCCTGTTAAAAGCGCTGTATCAGTACGCACAAGAGATCGTCTGAGGCTGAATTGCAGACATAAAAAAACCGGAGACACTGTCTCCGGTTTTTTATTGCTTAACAAAATTAAGCGATATCTTCGTACTGAGGAACCGGGTTGCGGAAGCTTTTGGTCACGCAGGCCAGGTAAATCAGGCCCAGCGCGCCCCAAATCAGACCGAGTACCATCGAGCTCTCTTCCAGGTTAATCCACAATGCGCCCACGGTCAGCGCGCCACATACCGGCAGAACCAGGTAGTGGAAGTGGTCTTTCAGCGTTTTGTTACGCTTCTCGCGGATCCAGAACTGGGAGATCACCGACAGGTTAACGAAGGTGAAGGCCACCAGCGCACCGAAGTTGATCAGCGCCGTGGCGGTAACCAGGTCAAATTTAATCGCCAGCAGTGCAATAGCGCCTACCAGCAGCACGTTCCATGCCGGGGTACGCCATTTCGGATGCACGTAGCCGAAGAAGCTTTTCGGGAAGACGCCATCACGGCCCATCACGTACATCAGACGGGAAACGCCTGCGTGTGCCGCCATACCGGAAGCCAGAACGGTCACGCTGGAGAAGATCAGCACGCCCCACTGGAAGGTTTTACCAGCCACGTACAGCATGATTTCAGGCTGTGACGCATCCGGATCCTTAAAGCGCGAGATGTCCGGGAAGTACAGTTGCAGGAAGTAAGACGCAACGATAAATACCAGGCCGCCAATCAGCGCCGTCAGGAAAATCGCTTTCGGGATAACGCGTTCAGCATCTTTGGTTTCTTCAGACAGAGAAGAGATACCGTCGAAGCCCAGGAACGAGAAGCACAGAATCGTCGCGCCGGTAATCATCGGAGTGACATGTGCACCATCAGACCAGAACGGACGGCTGCTTGCCAGCGTACCGGCACCCACACCGTTGTAAACGCCCCAGATGATCATGCCGACAATGACAGCAACGATACCCATCTGCAGCACCACAATCAGGGTGTTGAAGTTAGCCACGGTTTTAATGCTGCGCAGGTTAGAGATAGTCATAAAGGCCACCAGCGCAACAACAAAGATCCACGACGGCACCGAAGGCACCAGCGCTTCAAAGTAAATTTTTGCCAGCAGAATGTTGATCATCGGCATGAACAGATAATCAAGCAGCGAAGACCAGCCCACCATAAAGCCAACCGTCGGGCTAATGGATTTCTGGGCATAGGTATAGGCGGAACCTGCGGACGGATAGCGGCGAACCAGCTTACCGTAGCTTAATGCGGTAAACAGGATGGCTATCAGAGCGAATGCATAGGCTGTCGGGACGTGACCGTCGGTCAGTCCTGATACGATACCGAAAGTATCGAACAGCGTCATAGGCTGCATATAGGCAAGACCCATCATAACAACCGGAATCAACGTAAGCGATTTACGTAATTCCACGCGAGAGGTGTTTGGAGTAACGTTATGCGACATGGTCATTCCCCTTTACGGTGAAAACCGTCGCGTAAGCAAAAAATTGCCCCATTTTTTGGATTTCCTCGGCGACAACAACTGTCGATTTTTAGGTAAGTATCTATCCGGTACGAAGCCCGGCCTCTTGTTTTGTATGAGTGTGTCTCGAAAGCAAAAAAATAACCGACGCCTCAAAGTTGCGTCGGTTAGTCTCATTTTTTGCTGGCGCGCATTTTGCCCCTTTCCACACATAAACACAAGAGAATGCATGGCACTCCAGACAATTCTCTGCGCTAACTGTCTGATTATTCATCGCTGCCGCGCTGGTACACGGCAGCGATAGCACTATTTGCTAAAACCGCATCCCTCCACCAGCGGCTGGCAAGGCCCGCAGTTTGTTCATTCCACCCCATCCACACTGCATCAAACGGCATATGAGCCGTAACCTGCTTTTCCACCAGCGCTCCGCTTTCAATAAAACGCTGGGCCAGATAGCGCGGCAAATAGCCGCAGCCCAGCCCGCTAATTTGGAGCTCCAGCTTGGTTTTAAAGTCAAAAACGGTGATCGCTTCCTGGTCGTCAAGCAGCTGCTGAAATGCCGGGCAGTCAGGCGTGGTGCCATCTCCCACCACAATTGCCCGGTGGCGTTTGATGATTTTGCGATTTAAAGGCTCAACCTCAGAGGCCAACGGATGATGCGGCGCCACGACGAAAATCTGCTCCAGCTCCCCAAGCGGAGCAAAACCAAAATCGCTGAGCGGTGGAGGATCGTGTAACGCACCGACGACAATATCCGCACGTCCCTGAATCAGCGCTTCCCAGGAACCGCCGAGCACGCCATTGATAAACTTGAGTCGGGTTACATTGTGGTTTTCATAGAACCGTTCAATGAGAGGAGCCAGTAAAGAGAAAGGAAAGGTATCATCCACGCCGATCACCAGATCGTTCTCCCAGCCTTCATGCAGCTTGATGGCCTGCTTTTCCAGCTCACGTACGGTATGCAGCACCTCCCGTCCTTTCTCCAGAAGCATTTTACCGGTGCGCGTGAACGTCGCCCGGTGGCCGCTGCGGTCAAGCAGTTGAATATTGAGGTCACTTTCCAGCTTATGAATGGTGTAGCTCAGCGCCGACGGCGTTTTAAAGAGCTTTGCCGAGGCCGCAGCAAAACTCCCTTCTTTATCAAGCGCATCAAGGATGATGAGGACTTCCAGCAATGGTTTCATCGTCGCTCCTTACGGTACGCGATGTCACCGCGGGAGCGTTATTCCAGCGGCATCACCAGCGGATCGGGGTACTGATATTCAAACCCCAGTTCTGAACAAATGCGGTTGCCATCAATAATGCGTCCTTTCTCAGCGCTGTCGCTGAACACCGGCGGTTCAAGCCCCAATTCGCGCGCCATCTGCGGATAGAAGGTTGAGCGCGAAGGATGGCCTGGCGCACAGAGATTATAGATATGACCGCCTTTCGGTGCCTGAAGCAGGAGCGCAATCGCAGAAATGACATCCTCAAGATGCACCAGGTTAACGCCCTGCTGACCGTCCGGCGCGGATTTCCCGGCAAAGAACCGACCCGGATGGCGGCCCGGGCCGACCAGACCCGCGAGCCGTAAAATATCCACTGACGTGCCCGGAAGATTATGCAGCCAGTCTTCCAGCTCTTTTAGCACCCTGCCGCTTGAAGTAATCGGCTCGCGAGACGCAGTCTCTTTAATCGCCCCCTGCCCTTTTCCGTATACGGACGTTGAGCTGGTAAAGACGATGCGCGGAATATGATACGCCAGAGCGCTATCAACAATTTCCTGCACCGCACGCAGATAAAATTCCTCTCCCGGTCCGCTACGTCGGGCGGGGAGCGTAATCACCAGCGCATCAACGTTCATCAGCGCGTCCAGATCGTCGGCATCACAGATCAGCTCAGGCTCCAGACGCAGCATGTAGCTCTCAATGCCACACATCCGCGCGGCCTCAACCCCATCCTCAGTCGTTTTACTGCCGGCCACCTGCCAGCCCCGGGCCGTTAATGACAGCGCCAGCGGCATACCCAGCCAGCCCAATCCCACGATGGCGACCTTTTTCATCTGCGTTCTCCTGACATGTTCGCATTCCTCTAATAAGGCTACGCCAGCCCTTGCCAACTGACAATTTATCTGGCGAAGATGAAATGAATTAATGATGAAAAAAAGGCCTTGCATTCAGCTGATGAACTGGTTTAGCTTAAAAGGCATCAAATGCATAAGCATTCAACGAGAAATTTATGACACGCGTTCAATTTAAACACCACCATCATCACCATCACCCTGACTAGTCTTTCAGGCGATGTGTGCTGGAAGACGGTTAGATCTTCCAGTGGTGCAGAACGCAAGAGAAAGCCCCCGGAAGATCGCACTTCCGGGGGCTTTTTTTTGGGCGCAGTTTTTCAGTGATTGAGACGGGATACGAGGATAAGAAAATGACAGACAAGAGCCGTTTACGCATAGCTATGCAGAAATCTGGCCGCTTAAGCGATGATTCACGCGAATTGCTGGCCCGCTGCGGCATAAAAATCAATCTGCACACCCAGCGCCTGATTGCGCTGGCAGAAAACATGCCAATCGATATTCTGCGCGTGCGTGACGACGATATCCCCGGCCTGGTGATGGATGGCGTGGTTGACCTCGGCATCATCGGTGAAAACGTGCTGGAAGAAGAGCTGCTGAGCCGCCGTGCCCAGGGTGACGATCCGCGCTATTTCACCCTGCGTCGTCTGGATTTCGGCGGCTGCCGCCTGTCGCTTGCCACCCCGGCTGACGAAGCCTGGGACGGCCCGGCTGCGCTTGACGGCAAACGTATCGCGACCTCTTATCCACACCTGCTGAAGCGCTACCTTGACCAGAAAGGTATCTCGTTCAAATCCTGTCTGCTAAACGGCTCTGTAGAAGTTGCTCCACGTGCAGGCCTGGCAGATGCCATCTGCGATCTCGTTTCTACGGGCGCAACGCTTGAAGCCAACGGCCTGCGCGAAGTTGAAGTGATTTATCGCTCCAAAGCCTGTCTGATTCAGCGCGACGGCGAGATGCCGGAAGTCAAACAGCAGCTGATCGACAAACTGCTGACTCGTATCCAGGGCGTGATCCAGGCTCGCGAATCGAAATACATCATGATGCACGCGCCAACCGAGCGCCTGGAAGAAGTCGTTGCCCTGCTACCGGGTGCCGAGCGTCCAACAATTCTGCCGTTGGCAGGCGATCAGCAGCGCGTGGCAATGCACATGGTCAGCAGCGAAACCCTGTTCTGGGAGACGATGGAAAAACTGAAAGCGCTCGGCGCGAGCTCCATTCTGGTGCTGCCGATTGAGAAGATGATGGAGTAACTCCAGGTGACGGTGCCCGGTGGCGCAGAGGCAAACCGGGCCTACGGGTCTTGCAGGCCGGATAAGCGACACGCATCCGGAAAAAGGAAAGTGATATGAGCTTCAATACCATTATCGACTGGAACAGTATCAGCCCTGAGCAGCAGCGCGATCTGCTGATGCGCCCGGCTATTTCGGCCTCAGAAAGCATCAGCAGCACCGTGGCGGAGATCCTCAACAACGTCAAAGCCAACGGCGATGCGGCACTGCGTGAATACAGTGCAAAATTTGATAAAACCGACGTTGCGGCCCTGAAAGTCAGCAAACAGGAAATCGAAGCGGCCAGCAGCCGTCTGAGTGATGAACTGAAGCAAGCAATGGCAGTCGCCGTAAAAAATGTGGAGACCTTCCACGTTGCACAGAAGCTGCAAACCGTCGACGTGGAAACGTTGCCTGGCGTGCGATGCCAGCAGGTCACGCGTCCAATTGCCTCCGTCGGCCTGTATATCCCAGGCGGCTCTGCCCCGCTATTCTCAACGGTATTAATGCTCGCGACGCCAGCGCGCATCGCGGGCTGCCAAAAAGTGGTGCTGTGCTCGCCGCCCCCCATTGCCGATGAGATCCTCTATGCGGCAAAACTGTGTGGCGTACAGGATATTTTCAACGTCGGCGGTGCACAGGCCATTGCCGCACTGGCGCTGGGCACCGAATCCGTGCCGAAAGTCGACAAAATCTTTGGCCCGGGCAACGCTTTTGTCACCGAAGCCAAACGTCAGGTCAGCCAGCGCCTTGATGGAGCCGCCATTGATATGCCAGCCGGGCCTTCGGAAGTGCTGGTCATTGCCGACAGCGGCGCAACGCCGGATTTCGTGGCTTCGGATTTACTTTCGCAGGCGGAGCACGGGCCGGATTCGCAGGTCATTTTGCTGACGCCGGATACCGATATGGCGTCCAGGGTCGCAGTCGCTGTTGAACGTCAGCTTGCTGAACTGCCTCGCGCAGAAACTGCACGCCAGGCGCTCTCTGCAAGCCGTCTGATCGTCGCCCGCGATTTAGCCCAGTGCGTGGCAATCTCTAACCAGTACGGCCCCGAGCACCTGATCATACAAACTCGCGATGCGCGTTCGCTCGTTGATGGCATCACCAGCGCCGGCTCCGTCTTTTTAGGCGACTGGTCACCGGAATCAGCAGGTGATTACGCCTCCGGCACCAACCATGTGCTCCCGACCTACGGTTACACAGCCACCTGTTCGAGCCTCGGTCTGGCAGACTTCCAGAAACGCATGACGGTGCAGGAACTCTCAAAAGAGGGCTTTGCCGCTCTGGCTTCCACCATTGAAACGCTGGCCGCAGCAGAACGCCTGACCGCCCATAAGAACGCCGTCACCCTGCGCGTTGCCGCCCTCAAGGAGATGAAATGAGCATTGAAGAGTTAGCCCGCAAAAACGTCCGCGATCTGACGCCCTATCAGTCCGCCCGTCGTCTCGGCGGCAAAGGCGATGTCTGGCTGAACGCTAACGAATTTCCGACGGCGGTGGCGTTTGATCTTTCACAGCAAACGTTAAACCGCTATCCGGAGTGCCAGCCGAAAGCGGTAATTGAAAATTACGCGCAGTACGCAGGGCTGAAACCGGAGCAGGTGCTGGTCAGCCGTGGCGCTGATGAAGGCATCGAGCTGTTGATTCGCGCGTTTTGCGAGCCGGGTAAAGACGCCATTCTGTTCTGCCCGCCGACCTACGGCATGTACAGCGTCAGCGCCGAAACCTTTGGCGTGGAGTACCGCACCGTCCCGGCGCTGGAAAACTGGCAGCTCGATTTGCAGGCCATTAGCGACAAGCTCGACGGTGTAAAAATCGTCTATGTGTGCAGCCCGAATAACCCAACCGGGCAGATCATCAATCCGCAGGACATTCGCGTTCTGCTGGAAATGACGCGCGGCAAAGCCATTGTGGTGGCCGATGAGGCTTACATTGAGTTTTGTCCGCAGGCGACGCTTACCGGCTGGCTTGCTGAGTACCCGCATTTAGTCGTGCTGCGCACGCTCTCTAAAGCTTTTGCCCTCGCCGGGCTGCGCTGTGGTTTTACCCTGGCAAATGAAGAGGTGATTGCGTTGCTGCTGAAAGTGATTGCGCCCTACCCGCTCTCCACTCCGGTGGCCGATATTGCCGCTCAGGCGCTGAGCCCGCAGGGCATCAACGCCATGCGCGATCGCGTGGCGCAAATCCTTGAAGAGCGTCAGTACCTTGTCAGCCAGCTGCGCGAGATCCCATGCGTGGAGCAGGTTTTCGATTCGGAAACGAACTACATTCTGGCGCGAATCACCGCCTCAAGCGCGGTCTTCAAATCTCTGTGGGATCAGGGCATTATCTTGCGGGACCAGAACAAACAACCTTCCTTAAGCGGCTGCCTGCGCATCACCATCGGCACCCGCGATGAGAGTCAGCGCGTCATTGACGCCCTTCGTGCGGAGAAAGTATGACCCAGAAGTTCCTCTTTATCGATCGTGACGGCACCCTGATTAGCGAGCCGCCGAGTGATTATCAGGTTGATCGGTTCGACAAACTGGCGTTTGAGGCTGAAGTGATTCCTTCCCTGCTGAAGCTGCAAAAAGCGGGCTATAAGCTGGTGATGATCACCAACCAGGACGGACTCGGTACCGACAGTTTCCCGCAGGCGGATTTTGACGGCCCGCATAACCTGATGATGCAGGTGTTCACCTCCCAGGGCGTGACATTCGAAGACGTGCTGATTTGCCCGCACTTTGAAACGGACAACTGCGAGTGCCGCAAGCCGAAAACCAAAATGGTTGCCGCATGGCTGAACGACGGCGTAATGGATACCGCAAACAGCTACGTAATCGGCGATCGTGCAACGGACGTTACGCTTGCCGGCAACATGGGCATCACCGGCCTACGCTACAGTCGCGACGACCTCAACTGGCTGAAAATCACCGAACAGCTGACGAAACGCGACCGCTATTCGCATGTAGAGCGCAGCACGCGCGAAACACAGATCGACGTCAAGGTATGGCTCGACCGCGAAGGCGGCAGCAAAATCAACACCGGCGTCGGCTTTTTCGACCATATGCTCGATCAGATTGCCACCCATGGCGGATTCCGCATGGAAATCACCGTCAAAGGCGATCTCTATATTGACGATCACCACACGGTAGAAGATACAGGCCTTGCGCTGGGTGAAGCGCTGAAGCTGGCGCTGGGCGACAAGCGCGGCATCAACCGCTTCGGCTTTGTGCTGCCGATGGACGAGTGTCTGGCCCGCTGCGCGCTGGACATCTCCGGTCGGCCGCACCTCGAATACCGCGCAGAGTTCACCTATCAGCGCGTCGGCGACCTCAGCACCGAAATGATCGAGCACTTCTTCCGCTCGCTTTCCTACACCATGGGCGTGACGCTGCACCTGAAAACGAAAGGCAAAAACGATCATCACCGTGTGGAAAGCCTGTTCAAAGCCTTTGGCCGCACCTTACGCCAGGCGATCCGCGTCGAGGGCGACACGCTTCCTTCCTCGAAAGGAGTGCTGTGATGAACGTCGTTATCCTTGATACCGGCTGCGCGAACCTTAACTCGGTGAAATCAGCCATTACCCGTCACGGTTATGAACCTGAGGTGAGTCGTGATCCGGATGTTGTGCTGCGCGCCGATAAACTTTTTCTGCCCGGCGTCGGCACGGCTCAGGCAGCAATGGATCAAATTCGCGAGCGCGAATTGATCGACCTGATCAAAGCCTGCACTCAGCCAGTGCTGGGGATTTGCCTCGGCATGCAGCTGTTGGCGCGCCGCAGTGATGAATCAAACGGCGTCGATATGCTCAACATCATTGAACAGGACGTGCCGAAAATGACCGATTTCGGCCTGCCGTTGCCGCACATGGGCTGGAACCGCGTCTATCCAAAAGCGGGAGACCGCCTGTTCCGCGGCATTGAAGATGGCGCATATTTTTATTTCGTGCACAGCTATGCAATGCCGGTTAATCCATGGACGATCGCCCAGTGCAACTATGGCGAACCGTTCACTGCCGCAGTGCAGAAAGATAATTTCTTTGGCGTGCAGTTTCATCCGGAGCGCTCCGGCGCCGCTGGCGCGCAGCTGCTGAAAAACTTCCTGGAGATGTGATGATCATTCCGGCATTAGATTTAATTGACGGCACCGTTGTCCGTCTTCACCAGGGCGATTATGGCCAGCAGCGCGACTACGGTAACGATCCGCTGCCGCGCCTGCAGGAATACGCCGCGCAGGGCGCACAGATATTGCACCTCGTTGACCTCACGGGTGCGAAAGATCCGGCAAAGCGTCAGATCTCACTGCTCAAAAGTCTTGCTGCAGGCGTTGACGTTCCGGTGCAGGTTGGCGGGGGAATTCGCACTGAAGAAGACGTAGCTGCGTTGTTGGATGCGGGCGTGGCTCGCGTGGTGATCGGCTCGACCGCCGTGAAGTCGCCCGAAATCGTCAAAGGCTGGTTTGAGCGCTTCGGCGCGGAAAAGCTGGTGCTGGCGCTCGATGTGCGCATTGATGAGCAAGGGACAAAGCAGGTTGCGGTCAGCGGATGGCAGGAAAACTCCGGCGTGACGCTGGAAGAGCTGGTCGAAATTTATCTTACGGTGGGCCTGCAGCACGTGCTTTGTACCGACATTTCCCGTGACGGCACCCTCGCGGGTTCAAACGTATCGCTGTACGACGAAGTTTGCGCCCGCTATCCGCAGGTTGCGTTTCAGTCCTCCGGCGGCATCGGCGATTTAAACGATATTGCCGCCCTGCGCGGGACCGGCGTGCGCGGCGTGATTGTCGGACGCGCGCTGCTGGAAGGAAAATTCAACGTAACGGAGGCTATCGAATGCTGGCAAAACGGATAATACCTTGCCTGGACGTGCGTGATGGTCAGGTGGTGAAAGGCGTTCAGTTCCGCAACCACGAAATCATCGGCGATATCGTCCCGCTGGCGAAACGCTATGCCGAGGAAGGCGCAGACGAGCTGGTGTTCTATGACATTACCGCCTCCAGCGATGGCCGTGTTGTCGACAAAAGCTGGGTATCGCGCGTAGCAGAAGTCATTGATATTCCTTTCTGCGTGGCGGGTGGGATTAAGTCTGTTGACGACGCAGCAAAAATCCTCTCTTTCGGCGCCGACAAAATCTCGGTTAACTCCCCTGCCCTGGCCGAACCTGAACTGATTACCAGGCTTGCCGATCGCTTTGGCGTACAGTGCATCGTCGTGGGAATTGATACCTGGTTCGATGCAGAAAGCGGGAAGTATCACGTAAACCAATATACCGGCGACGAAAGCCGCACCCGGGTGACAAAGTGGGAAACCCTTGACTGGGTGCAGGAAGTACAAAAGCGTGGCGCGGGTGAAATAGTACTGAACATGATGAACCAGGACGGCGTGCGTAACGGCTACGATCTGGCGCAGCTGAAAAAAGTGCGCGAAGTCTGTCATGTCCCTCTGATTGCGTCCGGCGGCGCAGGCACGATGGAGCACTTCCTCGAGGCCTTCCGTGATGCAGACGTTGATGGCGCACTGGCCGCCTCCGTCTTCCACAAGCAAATCATTAATATTGGCGAATTAAAAGCGTACCTGGCGGCTCAGGGCGTGGAGATCAGAGTATGACGGAACAACTGGACTGGGAAAAAACCAACGGACTGATGCCTGCTATCGTACAACACGCGGTATCTGGTGAAGTTCTGATGCTGGGCTATATGAATCAGGAGGCGCTGGCGAAAACGCAGGAGAGCGGCAAAGTGACCTTTTACTCCCGCACTAAGCAGCGCTTATGGACCAAAGGGGAAACTTCCGGCAACTTTCTGAACGTCGTGAGTATCACCCCGGACTGCGATAACGACACGCTGCTGGTGCTGGTCAATCCCATTGGCCCGACCTGCCACAAAGGCACCTCAAGCTGCTTCGGCGAAACCGCTCACCAGTGGCTGTTCCTGTATCAGTTGGAACAGCTTCTGGCAGCCCGTAAAACGGCCGATCCTGCCAGTTCCTACACGGCGAAGCTATATGCCAGTGGGACTAAACGCATCGCGCAAAAAGTGGGTGAGGAAGGCGTGGAAACAGCTTTAGCGGCAACGGTTAACGATCGTCATGAGCTGACTAATGAAGCATCTGACCTTATGTATCACCTGCTGGTACTGCTCCAGGATCAGGAGCTGGATTTGACCACGGTGATTGAGAACCTGCGTAAGCGTCATCAATAGCTTTCAACAGATGTAAAAAAACCGGGCTCAGCTGATGCCCGGTTTTTTATTGCCAGCGCTGTCTTATGCTTTCGGCTGATAGTTACGCAGTGCGTTGCGGCCCAGCACGATGCCAGCGCCCACCATACCGCCCAGCAGCACGGAAAGGACAAGGATAATCGCACGTTTCGGGCTGTCACGACGGATCGGCAGCGTTGGTTTCATAACGTAGCGATAGGCATGAATATTTGACACCTTTGGTTCATCGTCTTTACCGCCGCTCATCAGATTTTCCACATCCAGCAGCGTCTGACGCGTCTGGTAGTAGCTGTCCGGGAAAGTCAGCGGGCGCGTCGCTTCGTTTTTCACCATTGCGCTCAGCGCATCACTGCCCAGCATAAACATGGTGTCCTGTGAAACCTGATCGGCCTGCTGAACCTGCGGCAGCTTGATTTTAGATTGCTCAGCGATGGTTAACGCCTGGCTAATCTGGGCAATACGCAGCGCTTTTTGCTCCGTCGCCACTTTTTCCTGAGTGGTCAGCGACTGCTCCAGATCGTTCTTACGGGAGCCAATGTTGGATTTGAGGTCGCCCTCAACGGCTTTGGCGACGTCCTCATCAACTTGTTGGATATATTTTGCCAGGGTCTGCTGTGCCTCTTCTGCCGTATGTGCGGTGTAAGACACGCGTAGTGGAAGACTCTGCCCCTTAACGGCTGTCTCAATGTTCAGCTTCTCAGGCTCTTCCTGGTTGTCAAGGTTCTCGGAAAGTGCGGAGAATGAGGAGTTGAAACGGGTGATAAAATCCTGCTGGATCGCCCCAATCGACGGCGCGCTGTTGCCATAAAGAATATTCATGGCATTGGCGTAGCTTGAAACCATCCCTGAATCAGGCTGTGTGACCAGTGCTGTGGAGGTCCATTTCTCCTTAGCAACCATGATGTAACCCACGGCAAGCAAAATGGCGACAATCACACATACGATGATGGTGACCTTCCCACGCCAAATTTGCACAATCAAATCAATAAGATCAATTTGCTCCGGCTCGCTGCTGTGACCGGTACTGCTTTTATAATTGTCCTGAGTCATACCAACCTTAACTGCATCAAAGAAAACTTCAGAAAAGCCCACAAGGCGAGATAGTCTACCTGTGTCCTTAAGAATTTCTATAAGAATAATGCCCGAACGCGACGATACTAACCGAAAAAACGGGCTACGCTAATTGTAGATAACGATTATCTTTTTGCATTCGCTAACGGTATGATTTTGCTTTCAGTTATACCAGACGCGATGTGGCGATTTTCTGGTCAGTACTTGAGGAATAATAATGAAATACCTGGTTACCGGTGCGGCCGGTTTTATCGGCTTCCACGTCAGTGAACGTCTGCTGCAGGCGGGTCATCAGGTTGTCGGGATCGATAATCTCAACGACTACTATGACGTCAATCTGAAACAAGCGCGTCTCGATCTGCTGCAAAAGCCGGGTTTCAGCTTCCATAAAATCGATCTTGCCGACCGTGATGCCATGGCAACCCTGTTTGCCAACGAGAAATTTGACCGCGTCATTCACCTTGCAGCTCAGGCTGGCGTGCGTTACTCGCTGGAAAACCCACACGCTTATGCCGATTCAAACCTGACTGGCCACTTAAACGTGCTGGAAGGCTGTCGTCATAACAAGGTTCAGCACCTGCTGTATGCTTCATCCAGCTCGGTTTACGGCCTGAATCGTAAAATGCCGTTCTCAACCGATGATTCAGTTGATCACCCGGTGTCGCTGTATGCCGCCACCAAGAAAGCCAATGAGCTGATGTCGCACACTTATGCTCACCTGTACGGTCTGCCGACCACCGGCCTGCGTTTCTTTACCGTCTATGGCCCGTGGGGCCGTCCGGACATGGCGTTGTTCAAGTTCACCAAAGCTATGCTCGAGAACAAGCCTATTGACGTCTACAACTACGGCAAGATGAAGCGTGACTTCACCTATATCGATGATATTGCAGAGGCAATTGTTCGTTTACAGGATGTGATCCCGCAGGCCGACCCGGACTGGACGGTTGAAACAGGTTCCCCGGCAACCAGCTCAGCACCGTATCGCGTCTACAACATCGGCAACAGCTCGCCGGTTGAGCTAATGGATTACATCACCGCGCTGGAAGAGGCGCTGGGCATTGAAGCAGACAAGAATATGATGCCGATTCAGCCTGGCGACGTGCTGGAAACCAGCGCCGATACGCAGCCTCTGCAAGCCGTCACTGGCTTTAAGCCGGAAACCTCAGTGAAAGACGGCGTGAAAAACTTCGTTGACTGGTATCGCAGTTTTTACAACGTCTGATCAAAAAAGCGAAAGGCCCTCACTGAGGGCCTTTTTTTATGCATCCGATAATGTATCAGTCATTGCCAAACAGATCGCGGGTATACACTTTATCCGCCACGTCATCCAGCTCTTTCGCCATACGGTTGGAGATAATGACGTCCGCTTCCTGCTTGAATGCATCCAGGTCACGCACCACGCGGGAATGGAAGAATTCATCTTCCTGCATCACGGGCTCATAGATGATGACCTGCACGCCTTTCGCCTTGATTCGCTTCATGATCCCCTGAATAGAGGAGGCGCGGAAGTTGTCCGAACCGCTCTTCATGATCAGACGATAAACGCCCACCACTTTCGGCTTACGGGAAAGAATGGAGTCCGCAACGAAGTCTTTACGCGTACGGTTGGCATCCACAATCGCGCCAATGATGTTGTTAGGCACAGATTCGTAGTTTGCCAGCAGCTGCTTGGTATCTTTCGGCAGGCAGTAACCACCGTAGCCGAAGGATGGATTGTTATAGTGATTGCCGATTCGCGGATCCAGGCACACGCCTTCGATGATCTGACGAGAGTTCAGTCCCAAACTTTCCGCATAGCTGTCCAGCTCGTTGAAGTAAGCTACGCGCAGCGCCAGGTAAGTGTTGGCAAACAGCTTAATCGCTTCTGCTTCGGTTGAATCAGTGAACAGCGTCGGGATATCTTTTTTGATCGCCCCTTCCTGCAACAGCGCGGCAAAGCGTTTTGCGCGCTCAGACTGTTCACCAATCACGATACGTGATGGATGCAGGTTGTCGTACAGCGCACGCCCTTCACGCAAAAATTCTGGCGAGAAAAAGACGTTGTCGATACCGAGACGTTCTTTAATCTCATTGGTAAAGCCAACCGGAATAGTCGACTTAATGATCATCACCGCGTTTGGATTGATTTCAGTCACATCGCGAATCACCGACTCAACGCTGGAGGTATTGAAGTAGTTGGTTTTCGGATCGTAATCGGTTGGGGTGGCAATGATGACGTAATCTGCATTGCGATAGGCATCTTCCTTGTCCGTTGTAGCGCGGAAATTCAGCGTTTTGGTCGCCAGGTACTCTTCAATCTCTTTATCGACGATCGGCGACTTCTTCTGATTAAGCATATCAACTTTGGACTGCACGATGTCCAGTGCCACCACTTCGTGGTGCTGGGCAATCAGAATGCCGTTTGAAAGGCCAACGTAGCCGGTACCGGAAATTGTAATTTTCATTAGACGCAACTTTTTTCAGTTAACGGGTAGAGATGGCGCACTCTCGCCACCACGATAATCAAAACTGTTGAGGGTTGTACCTTTTGCATTGCAGGGCTGTCAAGGCAAAGGGCCTCGATCGGTGCCTGATTGAGGCGACATTCAGACTACTTCGAATACTCGAATGCAAAAGGCCCGGAGACAAGCTCCGGGCCTTTTTTATCGCAGAGGATTAATTGAGATTAATCCAGCCACTCGGTGTGGAACACACCTTCTTTATCAGTACGCTTGTACGTGTGGGCTCCGAAGTAGTCACGCTGCGCCTGAATCAGGTTGGCAGGCAGAACTTCCGCACGGTAGCTGTCGTAGTAAGCGATAGCGGCAGAGAACGTTGGAACTGGAATACCGTTCTGCACGGCATAGGCCACGACGTCACGCAGCGCCTGCTGGTAATCATCAGCAATTTTCTTGAAGTACGGTGCCAACAACAGGTTCGCGATACCTGCATTTTCAGCATACGCATCGGTGATTTTCTGCAGGAACTGGGCACGAATGATGCAGCCTGCGCGGAAGATCTTCGCGATTTCGCCGTAGTTCAGATCCCAATTGTACTCGTTGGAAGCAGCACGCAGCTGAGAGAAGCCCTGAGCGTAGGAAACAATTTTGCCCAGATACAGGGCGCGACGCACTTTCTCAACGAACTCAGCTTTATCACCTGCAGGTTTCGCCTGAGGACCGCTCAGTACTTTAGAAGCCGCAACGCGCTGCTCTTTCAGAGAAGAAATATAACGAGCGAATACGGATTCGGTGATCAGAGACAGCGGCTCACCGAGATCGAGAGAGCTCTGGCTGGTCCACTTGCCGGTGCCTTTGTTAGCAGCTTCATCCAGAATCACATCGACCAGGTATTTACCCTCTTCATCTTTCTTGGTGAAGATATCTTT
Organism: Scandinavium sp.; assembly: GCF_032012665.1. NCBI lineage: Bacteria > Pseudomonadati > Pseudomonadota > Gammaproteobacteria > Enterobacterales > Enterobacteriaceae > Scandinavium > Scandinavium sp. The sequence goes on along the minus strand of NZ_DALZVG010000013.1, from coordinate 74,914 downwards.
AGTGATGTCAATCAGATAGCTGTTCAGCTCGCCGTTGTTCCATTCAGTGAAGACCTGAGCCAGCTCTTCGTTAGAAAGCTTCAGGCCGCCTTTCAGCAGAGAATAAGCTTCAGCAATCAGCTGCATGTCGCCATATTCGATACCGTTGTGAACCATCTTCACATAGTGGCCCGCGCCGTCAGGACCGATATAGGTCACGCATGGCTCACCGTCTTCTGCCACAGCAGCGATTTTGGTGAGGATTGGGGCAACCAGCTCATACGCGTGCTTCTGACCGCCAGGCATAATCGATGGGCCTTTCAGTGCGCCTTCTTCACCGCCAGAAACGCCGGTACCGATGAAGTTAAAGCCTTCCGCTGAGAGTTCACGGTTACGGCGAACGGTGTCCGGGAAGTAGGAGTTGCCGCCTTCAATGATAATGTCGCCTTTATCCAGGTAAGGCTTGAGTGATTCGATGGCTTTGTCCGTGCCCTCGCCCGCCTTCACCATTAACAGGATACGGCGTGGTGTTTCCAGAGACTCGACGAACTCCTGCACCGTGTAGAAAGGAGCCAGTTTCTTGCCAGGATTTTCGGCAATCACTTCCTCAGTTTTTTCACGGGAGCGGTTGAAGATGGAGACGGTATAACCACGGCTTTCGATGTTGAGCGCCAGGTTGCGCCCCATCACTGCCATACCGACGACGCCGATCTGTTGCTTGGACATTACATACTCCTGTCAGGTGTGGTCACCGCGCAGGGTGCGCGCGGCTTGGAATGTGGGGAAGATGTTAACTCAAAATGAATCCAAGGGAACTAAAAAGAAGCCAAAGTTAACTGGAAAAAATGCGATTAGAGTATCTCTTTAACGAAAACGGGCATTTTATTGCTACCATTTCTCGATTGGATAAAAAGCTTCGCAGTATCCAAGGCTTCACGAATAGTAACATCCATATCCAGATATCGATAAGTCCCAAGCCTTCCGATAAAAGTTATATTAGTGAGCATAGACGCAAGAGTATGATATTTCACTAACATCTCTTTCTCTTTAACCATCCGAACTGGGTAATATGGAATATCACCTTCCTCACATGCACGGCTATATTCTTTATATACTATAGAATCATCGTGTTGTTCCCACGGAGAGAAATACTTATGCTCAGTTATACGAGTATAGTCCACCGAATTATCACAGTAATTCATCACTGCGCACCCTTGATAATCGCCATGATGACGCTCGGTAATAAAATCCAGCGTACGATATCCAAGGCGTCCTAGTTTATGTTCAAAGAAACCATCAATGGTACCACTGTAGAAGACATGTTCATAAAATTGTGATTCCATCATTGACTGACTGAAATCAGTGTTAATATGTAAAGTTATTTTAGGATGATCAATTAAATTTTCAAAAAGAACTTCATAACCATCTTTTGGCATGCCCTGATAGCGATGAGAGAAATAGTTATCATTATAATTAAACCGAACAGGAAGTCTTTTTAAGATGCTTGCAGGTAATTCAGTTGGAGATACTCCCCATTGTTTAATGGTATAAAATTTGAAAAACGCCTCATACAATTCCTTACCTAAGAATTTCAAAGCCTGCTCTTCAAAATTCAGAGGTTCTCCAATACTGGAATCACCCTTGCTACGAATAAAATCCTTGGCTTCATTAGGCGTGAGAGTTTTATTAAAAAATTGGTTAATGGTCAACAAATTTATAGGAAGCGAAAAAACTCTATTTCCAGTCACGGCTTTCACTCTATTTTCATAAGGCATGAAAGTGCAGAATTTATTTACATACTCCCATACCTCAGAATCATCCGTATGGAATATATGAGGCCCATAAGTATGAACCATTACATTTGTATGCTCATCTCTTTTCGAGTAGCAATTACCACCAATATGTTCACGGCTTTCATAAATAATAACATCAAATCCGTTTTCGGCCAATTCTCGAGCAATTACAGCACCAGACAACCCAGAACCAACAACCGCGATACAAGACATAAAAACTCCTAACTCGGCAAATATTTTTTATTCAGACGAAATGTTTTAGACATACCATCCCTGAATGCATCGATTAACATTCTCGCACCAGACAAATCACACTTGGCTAAACAGTGTAGTAAAGCCATGACAAACACAGTAACGATTCTAAAATAAATATAAGGCTTGACACCATAAGTTTTTTGAATTCTAAAATAATTTCTAAACATAAAATAGCCTTTCCATGATTTTAGAGCAACTGACTGAGTAAAAGGTATTTTACGATAAATTTTGCTTTCAGATATACATTTAATCAATATCTTTTGCTCAGTGGCTTTCAATGCAAAATCAAGGTCATCATTGAAAATGAAGAATGCTTCATCAGGGAAGCCAACCCTATCAAAGACGCTACGGTGAATAATCGGCCCTTCAAAAGGAATTGAGCTAATCACATATTCAGAAGTTTCGGAGTTATATATATCAACCACCGTTTGTCTTTTAGGCCTCAAATAAAATGGATTTTTCAGATCATAGATAACAGCAGATATTTCCGCACACGATTTATCAGCAATATTGAATCTCATAGGCTGTATAATTGTATTCTGATTTAAATGTGGCAGAGCATATTCTAAGCAATGCCGATCCATTTCAATATCATCATCCGCAAGCCATATATAATCATATCCTGCATCCCATGCGAGTTTACTACCAATACGAAAACCTCCAGCACCACCCGCGTTATATCCTGTATTGTGATATGTTACATTCAAATCAGGAAATTCATTTTTGAACGTCAATACAACTTCAGTAGTATTGTCATTGCTATTGTTGTCGATAACAAACACAGCATCAGGAAGGATGCTCATCTGAGCAATTGAAACCAGCGCTTCGGATAATAGTTGAGAACGATTATATGTTACTAGAACAAGGGCAACATTACTTTTTGAGAGTTCGTTTGAATGCATGTAAGTCTCGAATTTTTTTTGTAAAAGTGAAAATTTTAATAAATGATATGAGCTTAAATATAATAACAAGGGTTCTTATTTTAAGAGGAGTTAATCCCATCGGATAAACTATATCTTTACTAACTTTTTGTTTAAATAACCTGTTAACTTCCCTGACAATAGAATCATTTGTTACACCTTGCTTCAACACTTTTAGCATTAAAAGCAAGTATACACTCAGTACATAATAGTCATAATAAGCGTATGACCTTACAGGAATAAACGACGGCAGGCTGACCTCAAAAACGTGAAATTTTGTAAGCTGCTTAGAATCAACGACTTGATTAACAGCTGAATTCGGTTGATCTACATAGTTATATAGAATATTGCTTGATACTGTTATCAGCGATACAGAGGCTAGAGCTTTAATAATAAACTCAAGATCCTCGCAATGGTGGACATCTACATTGAAAAGTAGATTATTTGATTCTATCACCTCTCTTCTGATAACAGTCGCACATATATGTACGGGTATTTTTTTTTCAAAGAGAAATGACAATACTTGAAACGAATCAATGCAATTGAGATCTGAGTAAGAATATTTTCTTCTTACATCACCATCATTCAATACAGTCTGATATCCAAACAAAAGTACTTCAGCATTCGACAAATTCAAATCAAGACTTTCAAATATGCTTCGCTCGTAGTAATCATCCGAATCAAGGAACATTATATATTCCCCGACGGCTGCATCCATCCCTACATTCCTCGCATTTGACACACCTTGATTATCGATAGTGATCAACTTCAAATATGGAGTAAAGTTCTGGTTAATCAGCTCCAGCGTCTTGTCACTTGAACCATCATTAACTATAACAAGCTCAACATCATCTCGATCATGAATTACATTCTGGAATTTGTCTAATGTAGACTCAATATGAGCCTCAGCATTGTAGCAAGGCATAATTACAGAATATTTAATTCCCATACTTAACCTCTTGAAACAATTTCATCCAGCGAGCTGATATATTTTCTATGGAATATTGTAACGAACTCTTCAATGCTTGTTCAGAAAACTCAACTAATAGGTATTTATTAGACAACATCGATTTTAATTTTTCGGCATACAAATTTTCATTACGGAGCTCTACAACATATCCATTTTTATTAGACTCGATTATTTCCACAGGGCCGCAAGGACAATCATAAGCTATACATGGCACCCCAGAACTCTGCGCTTCAATTAATACCATTGGAAGCCCTTCAAAATTTGAACTAGAGGCAATAATCGATGCATTCTCATATATTTTTTCAATATCGCTCACAAATGGCTTTATGTGCACATTAAAGATACCATTCGTTCTTATCTGAGATTCAAGCTCGGTCGCTAAAGGCCCTTCACCATAAATAGTCAAACTCCAGTCAGGAAAGGTTTCAGCTACCCTACTCCAAATTCGCAAGAGAGAATCAAAGCCTTTTTGTTCGACAAGTCTCCCAATAGCAACTACACGTTTAGATTCAATATTCGCCCGGAGCCTAGGTGACAATGGACTTGGATTATAAATATAGTCAACATTTTTTATGCCGTCATCAAGCCAAGACTGCTTATCCGCTTTAGTCAGAACAATTAACTTATCTAAATACTTCACATTGCGTAAAAGTTGTCGGTCACGAAAATAAGAAAGCATTTTATAAATTGGACTATTACTTATTGAAGAGTAAATATATTTCCTGTAGTTTCGGGAAAAATGTAACTCCCCAATTCGCTTGAAATCACCAGTCAACTTATGGAAAAAATCAATTTCACGACCAAAATAACTTATACAGATGTCTGCTTCATTCTCGTTTAGCCAAGCCTGTACTTTCTTTTTATACTGTGATTGTCTTGACAGATAACCTAAAATCTTTTTAAGAGGGTTATTACCTTCATAAAAATCAATATTTAATTCAACAAGTTCAACCCTAGGATCCAAAGGATAAAAAGGAGCCCGCCCTTGATTGGAATTCATAACTATCGATATTTCAAGATCTTCAAAATTATCGACGAAATAGTTAATTTTGGTAGTTAGAACTCTCTCCATCCCACCCGCTTTGTATAAAGATGGAATGAAATACACAATCTTCGTCATGGAAGGATCCTTTTTTTCATGCAATGCAACAGCAACAAAGGCCAGACCGAGTATCCAAGTTGCAAATTTATTGGCTGCTGTGCGTAAATGGCAACAATTCCAACTGCCATCATTAACGATAACTCTTTATATCTTATTGCAAGAGCTAATATTGCAAACAAAGCATAATAGTAGATAATTGAATTAACCGCACCTAACCCAACAAGAGGAGTTAGCGGGTTCTCTCCATAAAGCCCTAACTCTTGCTTACAGGAATCAGGTTCAAAATAACATCTCGATTTGATACCAAAGACTAGAACTGACGGATCGTCCTGGAGGATATCGTATGCGTTTAACAGTCTAAAGCTACGGTTATCCCCTTTAATAGCACCACCGTCATTGGAGCTCTGAAAACGCTCATAAATATATTGCTGTGTATAGTTCCCTACGGGAGAAAAACTAATAGCAGTAAATGACAGAATTCCAATAACAAACGTAATCAGAGAATTGCGTATATTTAAAAGGCTTAGAATGAAAAAAGCAGAAAAGATAATATATGCTAAACTAAACGTAATATATCCAAGCAATAAAAGAACAACTGTCATTTTGAGATTATTTTGTCTTACCCGTCGAATGCAAAGCAAACTAGATAATATCCAAATTAGATGCCCAGGCTCAAGATAGATTCCAGAGGGTCGTATAAACTCATTGTCTTTTACTACGGTAAAGGTAGTCAGATAAAAAAAATAATCCCTGCCGAATACATTAAATAACTTTATCTCGGCCCCGCCAGTTGACAGTGAAATAACAAATCCAATCCAGCACCCAATAAGAATGAACAATAATGCGCGGGAACTAATGCTAATAAATATATTTAAACCGTCACCATTTAATAGCGCAATCACTAAAAAGGAGAGGCCAATTGATACTGGGATTACTAGATACCTTACATCTGACCATTTAAAGATCAATATAAAGGAAGCTATAGTTATTAATATAATTAAAAAATAAAGGGTAATGCTTACTTTGTTGCTTATACATATAACGACCGCAAACGTCATTAGTAATAACGATATAGCAATCCCAGGCAGACCTATTAACTCGAATAATGTTGATGGAACGAGCAAAGCCCACACAATAGCAACGAATAGTATGCTTTTATTTTTAAACGATTTAACGCTTAGATTCATTTGAGATCCTCAACATGCTCACATGCATTCACTAACAGTATTGGTGAAGCTCCAAGATCGATGATCTCATTACATAGGTCAGAAATAACAGTGTTGACCAGATCACTAATACAAATAAAGCATCTGATGCCGTTCACATTGAGAACATTAAATTGTGCACTACTTCCAAATCCATAAATATCTACAACATAGCCAGCACCCAAATAACCGAGAATAATATCCTCTGCAATTTTTTCGCTTTCGATTATATATTGAGAAAACGCACTACTTTCTTCTCTGGGGTGTGGTAAATATAAAATATCTTCTATGCCATGCAAAAATGAGAGTACTGACGTCTCCAATAAACCTGCATATTCTGATCTAATCACAATATCCCGATAAACTGTTCCTAAGAAAATAGAAACTGTTTTACCTTGAGGTTTGAAATCAATCATCGAAGCATCAAACAATGGAATAAACTCCACTTTGTCAATTATATTTTCCCTGTTTTTATAAATCGAATAATGAACTTGAGACTCGTTGACTACTCTATCACGATAATATCGCCTACCAAAAATGAAGTGTAATATCATCTTAAATTTTGACAATTTTATATTTTTATAAAACAAGGAATCTCGAGTGATATTTGCTGTGCCATCATCATATGTGATTATTTGTTTAAAATCCAAATAGGATAATAGATAATGAACAATCTGGTTATCAATGCTGCCCAAATATATATTATTGATTTTTTGTATTTTTTTTGCAAATATGTAAAGTTTTAACAGTAAGCTTAAGCTGAAAGGTTGACTACAATACTCAGATATACACATCTCTCTGGATAGTCTCTGATAGTAGTATCTATTTTTTTTGTTATCAGTGTCAGTATAATAAAATAGTGAAGATGGAAGGTTAGATTTACTAGAGATTTGATTAGCAATTAATGACTGTAGAGGGGTGAAGCATATAAATAAATCCATTTCTATTCCTCACCTCTGTTACAGATTAGTCCATATAACAGCAATACGCATACAGAATTAGATAAAATCAAAGATGCACTCAGCACTGTTAAACTTATCTCTTTTAACACCAGCACAATCCCAATATGAGCTACACTTGTAATGATAGTACAAAACGCTATTTTTTTATTTTCGCTTAGATAAAACAAATAATTAACAAGCAACAAATAAGGTATTTGTATTCCCATTCCTAGTGTAAATAATGCTACCATCACTGATATATGAGCATAGTTTTCCCCCAAGAAATAAGAGTAAACATCGTCAGGAATAAAAAACAAAATAACGCCAGGAATAAGGCTAAGAGGCAAAATACGGATAAAATATTTTCTTATTGTTCTACCATTAAAAATATTTTTCTTGCAAGCCTCAAAAAAATATGGAACTCCTGCTTTATTTAAAGCCATGATAACAATCAGAGAAATGCTGGCAACCTGATAGGCAGCGGAATAAAATGCCAAAGAAGAGAGGTCATAAGTTTGAGCAACTAAAAGTCTGTCTAGTTGACCTTTGACATATAAACTTGCTTGATGAAGAATAAGTGGAAAACCAAAGCTAAAGCAATATAAAAAATTCAACCTCAATGTATTATAATTAAATTTACAATAAACAGTTCTTAATGACAGTGGTAGGGCTATCAATATGGATATAAGTAGTCCCAAGATAATAGATAACACTCTAAAAATATAATCATGACCTAATATTTCTATGAATGCAACTGTACAAAAAACCGATATAGTTGAATTCCCCAACTGCAATATCAGATAGTTTCTCACTTTTTTTTGGCATTGCTGAACTGAGCTCAGAACATTGTATATTGACTGAACTCCAGCACATATTATTGCATAAAGAATGATTTTTTGACTAAATGCATAAGCAATCGCAAAAAAAATAGCATCCAGAAGAATTATCAAACCTATCGACAGGATTATAAGATTTGTAAAATTCCTCGAGCCATATCTGTAGTAGTAACGAGAAATCGCTCCTTCAAAACTCCAGTTCACAGCGATTATAAATACACCAGATAAAGCCATAAACAAACTGAGTTGCCCAAAAGCTTCAGGATCAAGGACCCGTGTAAGGTAAGGCAATAGCAAAAATGGCAGTGCTTTAGAAAGCATTTCTCCTACAAAAAAAGCGCTCAAGCCTCGGACTGATTTGACTTTCATTATTGTGCCTTAGCTTTTTTTTGCAATAAATATTCAGCGTATTCGAAATCTTCAATATAGTCTATATCAATTGAACTCACTCGATCCATTAGGTAGCCATAAGCATTTTTGTCATAGAAATTAAACGCATCACTATCCAATTTCTTTGCGTCAAATAGATAAATAGCACCATTCAAACGATAGCCAACCCTTCCATCCGGGTCAGAATATGCCTGACTAAGAAACCCATCTAAATTTAGATCATTATCTAAATAGTTACTCCAGCTTATTTTATGTTCACATTCCGTTATCGATATAACAGAGGATGCTTTATTCTTTATGAATAATGAAATTGCATTTTCTATATCCGCTGAAGTTCGGAGTGGCGAAGTAGGCTGCAATATTGCAATTGCATCATAGCATGGGTTTTTGCCGTAAATGTATTTTACTACATCAATTGTACTCGTTTCATCTTGAGATAGATGCGCTGGTCTTAATTCAGGTACAAGAGCTCCTGCAGCTCTTGATAATTCGGCGATCTCAGGATCATCAGTACTCACATACACCGTTGAAATCCCCGAGGCATTCATTGCAGCCTCAATAGTCCAGGTAATCATCGGTTTGCCATGAAGCATTTTTTTATTTTTACCCGGAAGCCTTTTACTCCCACCTCGAGCAGGTATTATTGCTAGCACTTTCAAACTCATTTTATATTCAATCCAACTATATCTGATTGCGCCTTATTAAAATCATCCATACGGCCAATGTCCAGCCAGTATTCATGAATAGGGAACATAATCACATCTTCTTTTTTAGCAATTTCTTGCTCAAGTAAGGTTGGCATGTCTATTTTTTGTTGTCGTGGAACATTTTTGAAAAGCTCAGGGCTTACGACATAAATGCCAGCATTGACAAAGTATCGCTGAATAGGCTTTTCTTGCATGGAAATGATGCGATGCCCATCTCCATTGATTACCCCGTAAGGAATTTGGTAATCATATTCACGGACGCACATTGTTGCTTTTGGCTGGTACTTATTATGGAAATCAAGTAACCGCTCAAAGTCTACGGTGGTAAGCACATCACCATTAATCATTAGTAATGGCAGTTCAGGCGTGTTTTCAGGCAATAGACCAAGCGCCCCTCCCGTTCCTAACGGAATTTCTTCATGGACATATGTGATATTGGCGCCCCAAGAACTTCCATTTCCAAAATAATTTGTTATTTGTTCAGGCATGTAATGCGTAGAAATATAAATGTTCTTAAATCCAGCTTTGAGAAACTGTTCAAGCAGTATTTCCAGGATTGGCTTACCACCAACTTTCAGCATTGGTTTCGGACAAGTATCAGTAAGGGGGCGTAAGCGAGTCCCGAACCCACCAGCCATAATGAAAACCGGGTTCTCAAGTACTGATTCAATGGTCGTGCTGCTAAGAGTTTCCAGGCCAATGACTACACCATCCTGCATGATTGGAATAGAGAGAATCCCTTTACTGGTCATGATTCTGTGGAGCTCTTTCCGAGTAATATTCGCAGCAGCAGTAATTGGATTTTTATTCATTACATTGTTAACTTCTGCGCTCAGAGGTAAATTATTCAGTAGCCCCCTGCGAATATCTCCATCGGTGACTACACCGACTAAGCGGCATTTATCATCCACAACCAATGCCGTACGCAATGCTTCATTATTGATAATTTCTAAAGCTTCACGTACCGTGCATTCTGGTTTAATTAATATATTCTTCCAATGCTGTGTCATTTTAACCTTCTTTTGCTTTATCGCAGGACGGACCGTTGTGCGTAAACTTTTTGTTCCGGCAATGTATGCCTGGTAACTAAAGCACCGGCTGTTACAACTGTCCCTTTTCCAAGCCGAATATTTTGAATGATCGTTGCATTAACACCTACGAATACATCATCTTCGGTTTCGCACTGACCACAAATCACAGCCCGTGGCGCGACGAAATTGTAGGAGCCAATTCTGCTATCATGCTCAATAATAGCTCCTGTATTAATAACTGTATGGCTCCCAATCACAGCACCAGCCTGAATGACTGCACCTGTGAACACCTGCACTCCGGGAGCCAGGACAGCATAAGGGGATACATAGGCGCCATCCGCAACGACCGTTTCAAAAACGTATCCCTTAGCTAAATATTTTTCGTTAACTGTTTTTTTTATACCAGAGCCAGGTAATACGCCAATGCAATTAACTAAAGATACTTTTTTGGGGTCAAATTTCGCGATGTCATCATCATGACTGAGCACATCTATCCCATCAAAAATGCGTCGTGATGAGACATCAACGGTACTGACAATAGCTTTTATATCGCGATGTTGCTGTTTCAATATATCAGCAATAACGCTGGCATGGCCACCACCACCAATAAGGATGACGTTTTTTTGCCTATCAGCATTATTCACTAATAAGATCCCCAGGCTTATAGGACTTACTGGCAGGTTTATTCAGGAGATTCCAGTATAAGTATGGGGACATACCGGTTCCTGGGCGTTTGATCGCCACATTCTCATTCGTAAAACATTCCCCTTCATTGATAGTGAGGGAAGCTACGAGACTTTTCCTTGCAACGCTTTTATTTTTAATTTCTGACACGGTAGGTGCTTTCACAGCACTGCCCAATGCTTTCTCAACCTTGCGAATAGACTGTACCATCTCAGCAAGCTCATGAGGCTCAAGTGAAGCTTTGTGATCTGGCCCTTCCATATTTTTATCAAGCGTAAAGTGCTTTTCGATAATTTTAGCACCGCGTGCAACAGCTGCGACGGGAATTGTAATCCCTTCACTGTGATCCGAATAGCCTGCAGGGAGATCAAAAGCAAGACCCAAAGTGTCCATTGCACGAAGATTAATCTCTTCCATCGGCGCAGGGTACTCAGTAGTGCAATGGAGAATAAATACTTTTTCCCTCAAAGCTTTTTGGCCTTCCTCTGAAGCATAGGCTTGCTGAAAAGCATCAACCCCGGGTTGTACATTGAGGCTAGCAGTATAGCCAAATGCGATGACACCCAATGCAGCCTCAATTTCGGACAATGTTGCCATCCCGGTCGAGACTATGATGTCACAACCTGTACGAGCGTGCTCGAGGATGAGAGGAGCATTTGTTAATTCTCCTGATGGCAATTTGAGCCTTTTAAGGCCTAACTCATTCACCAAAAATGCCAGACTTTCAGAGTCGAATGCCGTTGAAAGGAATTCAATCCCAAGATGGTTACAATAGTCGATTAATCTATGATGGGCTTCCCACGAAAGTTCAAGCCGGCTTAACATTGCAAGCTGCGATTCCTGCTTTTGGGTATTAACCACCTGATAATCGGCCTGAACGGCCTCAGCGGTAACAAGGTTTACTGCCTTGAATGTCTGAAACTTTACAATGTCAGCCCCGGCCTTATAGGCAGCATCTACAAGTTGGAATGCGAGTTTTTCGTCACCGTTGTGATTTACACCGGCTTCAGCAATGATAAGCGTCATAGAGTTTCACTTAATGTCGTAGAATTTCTTACTTGGATTAAATCGCAGGGACTTAATCATTTTAATCACTTTGGTGCTTGCATCGCCTTGCCCATAGGGATTGGAGATAATCTCATCCCGCTGCATGTAAGTGCGATTGATTGCCGCTTTCAGTGCCTCATAGATAGACTCCTTGGTGGCATCGCAATGTAAGACACTTTTGGCAGCCAAACGCCCTTTTTGCCTTTCACCAATATCTACTGTCGGTACGTTAAATGCAGGAACTTCAATTATCCCACTTGATGAATTACCAATAACCGCAGCTGAATGCTTGACTGCGCTGAGGTAACGAACCTGCCCTAATGATGGAATGGCCAGTACTCTCTGCGGATGTTTAGCTGCATAAGCCTCAAGCAGCGGAATGATTTTTCGCCCGCCATCATCTGCATTTGGGTAAGTCAAAAGAATCTGATAGTTCTTGAATTCATCCAAAGCAGCCAGAAGCGCTTCAAAACTTTCCTCCGCAGGCTCATGACTTAGTGTCACAGGATGATAGGTCACCAACAGATAAGGCTGTTTTAAAGGAAAATTAAGCGAGGAGGCGAGCTCTGACACGGCCATAAAACTGCCGCGCGATAAGTAATCTAAGCCAATTGCTCCCACATTTTCTACGCGGCTGGGGTCCTCCCCCAACTGAATTACCCGCCGTTTATATTCTTCCGTAGATGTACCATGGAGATAACTTAATTTTGTTATGGCATGTCTGATCGCATCATCATATGCCCCTTCCGTAATTTCTCCACCATGCAGGTGCAAAACGGGGATACGGAGGATCATCGCAGTTTGCGCCGCCGCCAGAGCTTCGAAACGGTCGCCGAGAATAACCAAAACATCTGGCTGCAATCGAGCCAGAGCATCAGTAAAGCCCAACACGCCCAAACCCATACTTTTTGCAGTTCCTACGGACGAATCAGACGAGAGCAAAATTTCAATCTTCTCATCGATTTTAAATCCATCTTTCTCGATCTGTTGCCAGGTACTACCAAATTCTGGAGAAAGATGCATTCCGCTGACAAGGAGCTGAAGCTCCAGTTCCTTGTCATTCTGAATGTCTTTCATTAGCCAGTATAGCAATCCGTATTCAGCACGCGTTCCTGTGAATACCGCGACTTTGCGTTTTGCTGTAACCATCAAATTCATTCCACCGGTGAGCTTGGTAAATTAACCAATTGTGCTTCAATTCGTTCTGAATGTTTCAGGTCATCCCTTAATGCATTTTCAAACATTGGCAAGCGATGCATCAATTTCCATATTGGGCGAGCCATAACTTTTGCTTCATTCATTTGAGCAAGTAAGGCATCACGCGCATCAGCATTCTCACAAATGACAGCATTCAGCCAGTAATTGGACTGGGCATATTCAGGTTCTTTTACGAAGCTAAGCTCTGACCCCGCAAAGAATTCTTCATAACGCTGAGCCAGAACGCGTTTTTGCTTCAGGAACGAATCAAGTCGTTCCATCTGCCCACAACCGAGGGCTGCGTTGAGGTTTGGCATGCGATAATTGAAGCCAGGTTCGTCATGATAAAACTCATAGGGATGCGGAACTTTTGCCGTCGTGGTCACATGCTTCGCACGCACTCCTGCCTCCGGAGAACGGCAGAAGACCATGCCGCCGCCCCCCGTGGTAATAATTTTATTACCATTAAAACTTAGAGCTCCATATTCACCAAGCGTACCGGTATGTCTGCCTTTGTAGAAAGAACCCAAGCTTTCGGCAGCATCCTCAATAAGAATGATGCTCCACTTTTGGCAAATGGCGATCAATTCATCTAACTCAACCGGATGTCCAAATGTATGCATAGGGACAACCGCACGGACAGCCTGTCGCGTTTTGCGGTGAACACAACCCTGTTCTGTAAGCTCAGTATTTTCACTCAACCAGTTATCTAAAGCCTTAGGGCAAAGTCCGAGGCTTACCGGTGAGACATCAGTAAAGACTGGTTCAGCTCCCAGATGGTAAAGCGCGTTACAGGTCGCAACGAAAGTCAGGGCCTGAGTTATGACTAAGTCGCCACGTTTAACTCCAGCAAGATACAGAGCGGCACTTAGTGCCGCAGTGCCATTTACTGTAGCGACTGCACGCGCAGTCCCTGTGTATGCTTCCATTTTACGTTCGAAGTCATCAACATATTTACCGACGCTAGAAACGAACGTGCTATCTAAAGTATCCAGTACGTATTTTTTTTCGTTGCCATTAAAGACAGGCGCATGCAATGGAATAAACTCTTCCGTTTTGTATACGTCGCGAACAAATTCGATAATAGAACTAATATTCATTCGAGAGTGCCTTGCTTACATTTTGCTGTCGAGATACTTACCCGTTTCTTTATGCCCAAAATCTGGAATCATTTCAAAAAACAGTTTAACAATATCTTCCTTACTCCACTCAAGAGATGTCTTCATCTCCTGAATTTTCTCTTCAAAGTGAGACAACAACATTGGATCATAAAGGGGCTCATTCTTAATGATGCCCAGATTAATAAATCGCTCCATATCAAGCGTTTCTTTATCGGTGAAAAACTCTTCGAAATCCTTCTCACCAGTTGTATCACTCGAGGTAAACAGGCACGGCCACTTCCCCTGAGCTGGTAATGTCTTAGCCAGTTCACGCGCCTCATCCTCGCTTTCACAAAGATGAGGTTCATATCCACGCTGTTTTAAATATAGTACTGCGATATCTGCAAATGAGATCAAGTGGAGAGCTTCACTCAGTTTCGGGAAAAATATGTCGCGATTATTACCGAAGATACATGACATCAGGCAAAGCTCTCCCGACTCCTGCGGAGTGACAAAGTAACGTTTGATGTCGTTTGGTGCCACCAGTGGTTGCTGTTTTTGGATGCGCTGGTTAAAACCATGCAGCAAAGAACCGTCAGAGAAAGCAACATTGGCAAATCGAGCGGTAGAGATAGCTATTTTTTCGCTTTTGCGCATCAGGAACATCTCCATAATGCGTTTAGATGCCCCCATCATATTTACTGGATTTGCCGCTTTATCCGTTGATACGCAGAAGAATTTTTTTACGCCTGCTGCAATAGACTGTTCAATTGTTTTATCTGTATTGAGGATATTTACCTCAATCATGCGCATCAATGTAAATGGATCTTTTTCACTACGAACATGTTTTAATGCTGAAAGGTTTAATACGTAGTCATATTTTCCATCGGACTTGATGAACGCATCATATTCCGTCGAGCCAATATCTAGCGCAAAAGTCTGAAAATCACCATCAATATACCCAAATGAGCTTCGGATATCGCGCACCAATTCAACCATATTGTTTTCACTGATATCAACAACATGAAGTTTTAGAGGGTTGCGCTTAAAAATTTCTTTAGTCACCGCCTGACCAATTGACCCGGCACCACCTAAGACGAGAAAACGGGATGAGGAAACAATTCGTTTTAATTCTTTTTTATTTCCTGAAACATCTTCACTAAACAGTGCTTTAGTGCGTCCAATGAGTTGAAGGATATTATCCATGTTTTGGCCCAGTTAATTAAGAGTGGTTAGGTTAAACCATTTAGTCATGACAAAAAATATATACGCTACCGCCCCTGGCTCAACAGCTACCAGTACACTGCACGTAAAGTTAGACTCCCTGCCATCTCATCAGCCTAAAAGGAGACTGATAGCAGAAAAATGTAATCCAATATTGTCGTCCGAATCAGGACTCAAAACAAGGGTAAATCCCACTTTTCGAACACAAAAACAAACTGCAAAGGGAATGCTTATTCATTGATTTTAAAAACAAAAAACGGCAAAGGTGCCACAAGTGCGCGCTAACCGCACCATGACCTCCCCTGCCGTTTAATCAGGCACATCGTGCCTCATAAACTAGTCGACCAGCAGCTTCTTGATACTTTCCCGGAACTTAGCGCCCTCTTTCAGGTTGCGCAGCCCGTACTGAACGAATGCCTGCATGTAGCCCATTTTTTTGCCGCAGTCGTAGCTTTCGCCGGTCATCTGCATTGCATCAACGGATTGTTTCTTCGCCAGTTCAGCAATCGCGTCTGTTAGCTGTACGCGACCCCAGGCACCCGGCTCGGTTTTCTCGAGCTCGGCCCAGATATCCGCTGAAAGCACATAGCGCCCTACCGCCATCAGGTCGGAATCCAGCGTTTGTGGCTGATCGGGCTTCTCGATAAAATCAACAATACGGCTGATTTTACCTTCTACGTCCAGCGGCTCTTTGGTTTTGATAATCGAGTATTCACGCAGATCGCCATCCATATGTTTTGCCAGCACCTGGCTGCGGCCCGTTTCGCTAAAGCGGGCAACCATTGCAGCGAGGTTATAGCGCAGAGGATCGGCGGTGGCGTTATCGAGCACGATATCCGGCAGCACAACCACAAACGGGTTGTCGCCAACGATCGGGCGCGCACAAAGAATGGAGTGGCCTAAGCCAAGAGGCTGTGCCTGACGCACGTTCATGATGGTCACACCCGGCGGGCAGATGGCCTGCACTTCCGCCAGCAGCTGGCGCTTAACGCGCTGTTCCAGCAGTGACTCAAGTTCATAAGAGGTGTCGAAGTGGTTTTCAACTGCATTCTTTGACGCATGAGTAACCAGGACGATTTCTTTGATCCCTGCAGCAACAACCTCGTCGACAATGTACTGAATCATCGGCTTGTCAACGATCGGCAGCATTTCTTTAGGAATGGCCTTGGTGGCAGGAAGCATATGCATCCCGAGGCCCGCTACCGGAATAACTGCTTTCAAATTAATCATTATCATGTCCACCTATGAATGGTTCGAGAATTATAGCCAGTCGGAACGTTTTATCCAGCATGTTTTTTTGATGATACCTGGCAGAATTTTATAAAACTTCAGGGTTAATCTGATAGTTATCTTCGCTTACCAGGAATCGTCGTATTTATTTCCCCGGTAGCTGGAAGTTTAACCGGTTGGTATTCACCACCTGCTGATCCACCCGGTCGATATCCACCGATCGCTGGCCCTTTTCATTCACCGCCTTAATGTTCGCCAGCGACAGCAGCGTGTCCTCTTTCGCCATGAACTTGCCTCGCACATCCTTGCGTAAATCGAAGTTCATCGATAGCGCAGGCCCCCGTTCAGCATCCTGCATCACATTGATATTGCGTATAAAGAGATGCTGCGGTTTATTGTGCAGCTCCAGCGAGGCTCGCTTCAGGTTAAGATTGGTAATGGAGACGAACGATTGCGCGTTGCCGGAAGAAATCTGGATCCCCCGCAGCTTGTACGGCAGCGTCGTGTTATCCATCTGAACATCATTGAGGCGGAAATTTTGTGGGATTGAGAGGTAGTTACCCTTGATCACTCCGTAGCCAATCAGCATCCCGGCGCTATTCACCATATTGACATTATCAATAATGAAATTATCACAGCCATAAATGGCTACCGTCGCATTATCAATCCCCGCCTTTTTACTGAACTCAGGAGTGATATTACGGGCTTTGACATTCCGGATAATAAAGTGTTTGCCGTTTTCCACATGCACCAGCTGACGGCAGTTGCTGCCGGTGATGTTGGCAACCACAAAGTTCTTCACCGTCTGTCCTTCGGGATAGCCGTTGTCATACGTGCTGCCCGCAAGTCCTATGCCGATGCCCCAGTTGATTTTACCGTTAGTACAGTTGATGTCATCGATGACGTGGTCAGAAATAAGGATGTTCTTGTCGTTGATCGCCACGTTCCATTCGATGGCGTCACCCTGCAACTTCGTGAAGCGTCCGTTGGTGATTCTTACGCCGTCGAATTGATTGTGGAATCCCTGGCGCAGGATGCCGTAATTAGCCTCGGTCACCGTGATGTTATCAATCAGCAAATTGCGCATGGTGCGTTTATCTTTGCCGCCGATAAAAATCTGCGCCAGCGGGCCGTATCCGCTCAGGGTCACCCCCTGAATCACGCAGTCGGACCCGCGAACGTCCAGGCAAAGGTTGTTCAGGCGTCCACCGTTACCGATGATTTTACAGCCGTCCTGGAGCGCAAATCGCCCGCGCCCGTTGCCTTTCAGCACGCCGTCAATTTGCAGGGTTTTGCCCGGTGGAATGATAATACCGGTATTGATGTTGTCGCAGACCACGCCTTGCGGGACCTGCACCACATCGCTCGCTGTGAACGCATCGTTGAAGGCACGAACCCAGTCGTTAGCGGAATTGAAACGACGAATATCCGCAGCAGACGTTTTCTCTACCGCCCGAACTGCACGACTATTGAGGAGTGGCAATACGGCCAGCGCGGAGCCGGAGCCAAGGAAGGCACGTCGTGAAAGGGAGTACTTTTTATCCGTCATGCGACCTCGCTTACAGCGTTTGCAGCAGGCTGGCTAACTGAGAGTTAATCACCTGCTGGTTAAAATCAGCTTCGACTTTGGCGCGCGCTTTGGCGACGACGGGCTGCAACGTATGATCTTCAACCTTACCCAGCACCTGAAGCCTGTCGGCCAGCGCGGCGGCATCATTCTCTGGCACCAGCCAGCCGGACTCCCCTGCATCTATCAGCTCAGGAATGCCGCTGTGTAGCGTTGAGACGACCGGAATGCCGACCGCCATCGCTTCCATCAGCGCCACCGGGATCCCTTCCATATCCCCGTCCGCACCGGTCACCGACGGCAGCAGGAATACATCAGCGTCGTCGAGCATAGCCTTCACCTCATGGCTTGGCTTGAAGCCCGGCATTTCAACCACATCTTCCAGCTGATACTGCTCAATGAGCGTGCGCAGACGGCGCTCCCAGGGCCCAATACCGAGGATCCTGTACTTAAAGCGCATGCCGCGCGATTTCAGCTGACGACAGGCCTCGATTGCCACATGCAGCCCTTTCTTCTCCGTCAGTCGTGCGACGGAAATGATCTGTAAAGTGTCATCCGGCGTTTTCACCGGCCGCAGCGTAAAACGTTCCATATTGACGCCCATGCGCGACACGACAATTTTCTCGTCCGGACAGCCCATCGTGCGCAGGCGTCTGGCCCACAAATCGCTGATTGGCAGCATCACGTCACCGCGATGAAACAGCTGTTGATACTCAGAGGTGTAATGGCTGAGCACATCACGGCTGGAGATATCAATTCCGTGAAAGACGGTGGCGATTTTTCCCCGCAGCACGCCCAGTTCCCTTAGCTTGGCGGCGGTCACGCCCGCCGGGCCAAAGTGGGCGATAAACACGTCAGCCTGAAAAGGTCGGGGATTTTGTGCCGTAATCGACGAAAGGATCAGATGGCGGGCTTCATGCCCGTAGCGGCTGGCGTTCAGCGCCTGCCAGGTGGCTGTACGATACAGCCCCTTCAGGGTGTTAAGCGCCCGGTAGCGTAATTTTGCCAGCTTCCCCACTGGCTCATCCTGCAGCCAGCGGGTTTTCTGCGCCAGGCCGTAGCGCGTAAATGCTTCATGGGTATTCGTCATATCGCCCTTCAGCAGCGCGACAATCTCCACTTCATATCCCATCTCAATGAACGCCACGATCTGGTTTAAAACGAAAGTTTCTGACGACAGCGGGAATTTTAGCAGGAAGAAACCAACCTTCATTTCTCCTCCCCGATTCGGTCAAGCACGGATTTCACCATCTGCATCCCGTTCGCACGTTCAGCCTTCACCGCAATGCGCAGGCGTTCGTTGATGGCCGGAAGCTGACCCAGCGTATCCGCCACCATCGCCTCCAGGCTGCCGTCAAGCAGATGACGAATGTCTATCGCCATTTCAGGCATGCCCAGCTGCTGCATAATCCCGGCGGATTTGTGCTCATAGTTGATGGCAATCGCCGGGGTATTGAAGTTCATCGAGATAATGGCCGAATGCAGGCGCGTACCAACGGTAAGCTCACAGGCCCCCAGGATTTTGCCCATCTCCAGATCGTTGAGTTCATCCATCACCACATGATATTTCGCCGGGTGACTGATGTGCTTTTGCAGGTTCAGCGCCACCATGCGGTCATCTTTGTTGTAGCTGTCAATCCCGGTGCAGGTGGAGAGCGCAATCACCTGATAGCCCGCATCGATAATACGATTAACCACGCCGGCAAACGCTTCTTCATAAGCCTGCTGCGTCGTGCCCAGACGTTTATCAAACGGGGCAAGCTCACGCAGCGTGACCGCAACCGCTTTCTGCTGACCAATTTTGTTCAGCCAGTGTTCAACGGCATAGCTGGCGGTGAAATCATCATCGTGGTGATCGACCAGCCAGGCCGTATCCACGCCCTGCTCAACTTTGGCCGTGGTGATGTCGCTGCGCTCCATCATATTCAGGCTGACGGACTCGCGCAGGATCAGCGCATCGCACTGGCCGAATACGTAGTTAGCCAGTTGGTTAAACTGCGGATCCTGGAACGGCCCGACGCTGTGCCCAATCATGTAGAGCGGTTTTTTCGCCATAAACGTGCAGAGCGCATGCTCAAACTGCGGTGCGCCATAGAGATCGACAAAGAATGAGCCGCCAACCTGAACGATCGCGTCATAGTTACCCAGCAGACGAACAAAATCGGTAAAGCCCTGGGCAATGGCAATATTGCGCAGCTTACCGCTGTCGGTCACCCGGGAAAGCAGCACCTGATGCTGATAACGGCGACGGAGCACTTTTTTCACGCGGCCCATCACGCCCGCGGCGCTGTTGTGCTGTTTCATCTGGGTATAGAGCGGATCGCCCATTACCGGGCGGTTCAGCAGCCACGAAGAGCTGACCGGGTAGCGGCTCATCACGTCCACTTCAGCGTCCGGATTGAGGGTGTGAATGGCATCCAGCAAACCCCTTAAAATAGCGCTGTCGCCGCGGTTACCGCAGGTATGGTTGCCAAGAATCAGTAATTTCATATGTGACCTCATCAAATATTCCCCTCACCCCGCCCTCTCCCCAAAGGGGCGAGGGAGAAAAGACGTTCCGGGCTGCAGGTTAAACGCGTTGCCGGACAGTTCCCTCTCCCCTTTGGGGAGAGGGTTAGGGTGAGGGGCAGAATGCATTAACCTGCACGAAGCAGCATTTTCATTTTTTCACTGCGGCACAGCTGGCGTTTCATCTCCAGCACCAGAGGATGCCGCGAGAAGACAATCATCAGTGCGAACGACGCCGCGCCCGCGGCAATCTGTACCGCCAGCAGCAACGGCAGCGGCAGTTCGCCGTTAAGCGCCACGCCAAGCCCGTAGCTCACCGCCAGCGTTGGCAGCGACAGGTAAAACGGCAGCCACAGGCTCAGGATGTACTCCCGGTAGCTCGATCCCAGCACCGGCTTGATCATCACGAAGTAGCTGAGAACGGTATTGATGATCTGCACCAGCAGAAAGCCGAGCGTCACGCCCAGCGCACCCGCCAGGTGGCCGCCGACGATAATCGCCGGAATAAACAGGAAGGTTTTAAAGACGTTGAACTTGAAGCTGATGTCCACGCGGGCTTTCGCCATCAGCAGCGAGCCAATCGGATTGCCGACCGAGCGCAGCAAGCCCACCACGCACAGCAGCTGAAGAATCGGAATGATGCTGACCCACTTCTCACCGAACACCAGCGGCACCACGTTATTGCTGACCACCATCAGGCCCAGCAACACCGGGAAGTTGATAATTCCCACCACCGACAGCAGCTTGTAAAAGTTCACGCGCAGCTTCGCGGTGTCGTCCTGAATCTTGGCGAACGCCGGGAAAAGCACGCGGGTGATAATCGGGTTGAGCTTCATCGGCGGCACAACGGCGACGTTGTAGGCGAGGTTGTATCCACCCGCCACGCTCGCACCAAGAATGCGCGCCAGCACCAGCGTCGAAAGGTTGGTGTTCACGTAGTTAATGATGCTGTCCGCCGTAAGCCATGCGCCAAAGCGCAGGTTAGACGACACGGAGGCCAGCGAAAAATGCAGCCCCGGACGGTAAATCCGACGCCCGAACCAGCCGAACAACAGCGTGCGCACGGCGCTGTTCACCAGATACCCCAGAATGGCCGTCATCGCCAGCGGCCAGAAATGGGCGCTCACCACGGTAAAGGTGAACCCCGCCAGCACGGCGGAGGTTTCAATCATGCCAATCTTGTTGAACTCCAGCTCCTTTTGCATCAGCGCGCGGAACTGCTGCCCGTGCGGGATCACCACAAAGGCAAACGACAGCGTGCGCATCAACGGCGCCAGATCCGGGTTGTGCAATACGTCTGCGATCGCACCGCTCAGGCTAAACACCAGCACAAACACCACAATGCCGAGCCCAACGTTAAGCCAGTAGAGCGTGGTCAGCTCGAGATGGCTGATTTCTTTGCGCTGGATAATCGAATTGGCGATACCAAAATCCGACAGCGTATCGGCCAGGGCGATGATCACCAGCGACACGGTCAGTAGCCCGAACTGGTGATTGTCGATGATGCGCGCCAGCACCGTCATCTGCACCAGCCCGAGGCCGATGATGATTACGGTCGCCATGGCGGACCACTTCGCCCCGCTGATGGTTTTCTCTCTCAGGCTCATGCCGCTACCTCAATACGCTGCTTTGTTAACAAAGCCTTTGAAAATAGTCAGGAAAACAATACGAATATCGAACCACAGGCTCCATTCGCGAATGTATTCGAGGTCGAATTCGATACGCTTTTCCATTTTCTCGAGGGTGTCAGTTTCCCCGCGCCAGCCGTTGATTTGCGCCCAGCCGGTAATACCTGGTTTCACCTTATGGCGCAGCATGTAGCCCTCAATCAGCTGGCGATACTCTTCGTTGTGCGCCACAGCATGCGGACGTGGGCCCACGATGGACATCCCGCCAGTCAGCACGTTGATAAACTGCGGCAGCTCATCAAGCGAGGTACGACGCAGGAAGTTCCCCACCGGCGTCACGCGCGGATCGTTTTGCGTGGCCTGGGTCACCACCGCATCGTTCTCCATTACTCGCATCGAACGGAACTTCCATACCTTGATCGGCTTGCCGTCCATGCCGTAGCGGGTCTGACGGAAGATAACCGGGCCCGGTGAGGTAAGCTTCACGGCCAGCGCGATGCAGGCCAGCACCGGGGAGATCAGCAGCAAAATCAGCGACGACAGCACGATATCTTCCACCCGCTTGAGCACGCGGTTCAGGCCGGAGAGCGGCGTGTCGTACAGCGGCACCACCGGCACGCCGTTCACTTCATCGATGCGGGAATGGAGAATGTTGAAGGTAAACACGTCCGGAATGAGGATCACCGAGCAGGTGGTATCCGCCAGCTCGCGTACCAGCTCTTTGATGCAGGCTTCTTCCTGCATCGCCAGGGCTATATAGACGTTGTGAATTTTGCCTGCGCGGGCGTCTTCCAGCAGTTGCTCATAGTTCCCGGCCCAGTCCGCGTGCACACCGCCAGGTTTCGGATCGTGATAGCTGCCGACCACTTCAAACCCCAGCCAGGGCTGGTTGCGGAAGCTGTCGAGCAACAGCTGCCCGGCAGGCATATCGCCCGCAACGGCCACCTGGCGAATGTTGTAGCCACGGTTGCGCAGCCAGCCAACGCCGAAGCGGATAAAGCCGCGACAGGCCACCATTCCACAGGTGCTCAGCAGGTACCAGGCAAGCCACAGGGCGAAGCTGTCATTAAAATCAGTGTTGAACGCCAGCACCCCGGCGCAAAGCACCAGCGCTAACGTCCAGTTTTGCAGGAGTAAGAGCAGTTCTGTTGTCATGCGCACGCCGCGCCATGAGCGATAAAAATCTGTCATTCCGCCAATCATCTGAAAAACGACCAGCGCAATCAGCGCCATCAGCAGATGCAGATAGGAAAACGGCAGTGCAGCCCCTTTGCAGACCACCCACAGCCCGCCGAACATAATGGTTATGTCGGAGAACCGCTGCACCATTGAGATTAACGATGCATTCGTTTTGGCTCTCTCGCGCTTTCTTAGAGTTGTCATCGTTGTTCCTGTTGTTGATAGCATTCCCCTCCCCCTCTCCCCTGAGGGTGAGGGGACGGACCGGGACAGGCATCAGGCTTTTTCACTCGTCATGACAGTTGAAAAAGCGAGCCGGAGCATATCCCGGTCTTGACCTTCCCCCTCGCCCCTCCGGGGAGAGGGCCGGGGTGAGGGGCCACACGTTACTGATTCAGCAGCGCCAGAATGTCCTTCGTTC
Organism: Scandinavium sp.; assembly: GCF_032012665.1. Taxonomy (NCBI): domain Bacteria; kingdom Pseudomonadati; phylum Pseudomonadota; class Gammaproteobacteria; order Enterobacterales; family Enterobacteriaceae; genus Scandinavium; species Scandinavium sp. The sequence goes on along the minus strand of NZ_DALZVG010000013.1, from coordinate 51,000 downwards.
GGGCTTCCATCAGCGAAGCATCGCCGCGCGACTCGACGTTCAGACGCACAACCGGCTCGGTGTTCGACGAACGCAGATTGAAGCGCCAGTCAGCAAACGCCAGGCTGATGCCGTCGGTGCGGTCAATCTCCAGCGCATGTTCGGCGAAATGCTGCTCCACGCGGGCAATAGAGGTGCCCGGGTCCGCCAGCTTGCTGTTGATTTCCCCGCTCGCCGGGAAGGCCGCCATGCGGTCACGCACCAGTTCGCCGAGCGTTTTGCCCTTCAGGCACAGCAGCTCGGTCACCAGCAGCCACGGGATCATCCCGCTGTCGCAGTAGGCAAAATCACGGAAGTAGTGATGAGCGCTCATTTCGCCGCCGTAGATGGCATCTTCCTGACGCATGCGTTCTTTGATAAAGGCGTGCCCGGTTTTCGACATCACCGGCGTGCCGCCCGCCGCTTCAACCACGTCCACGGTGTTCCACGAAAGACGCGGATCGTGGATGATGCGCTCGCCCGGCTGTTTTTCGAGGAAGGCTGCCGCCAGCAGGCCGACGATGTAATAACCCTCAATAAACTGGCCTTTTTCGTCGAACAGGAAGCAGCGGTCAAAGTCACCGTCAAAAGCGATGCCCATGTCTGCTTTGTGCTCGATCACCGCATTGCGGGTATCGTCGCGACACTCCGGCAGCAGCGGGTTCGGAATACCGTTCGGGAAATTGCCGTCCGGGGTGTTGTGCACTTTGACAAACGTTACGGGCACATTCAGCGCCTTAAAGCGGGCTTCAAGCGCATCGATAACCGGCCCCGCTGCGCCATTGCCGGAGTTAATCACCAGCTTCAGCGGCTTCAGGTTGGCGACGTCGATATAGCCGAGCAGATGATCGATATAGGCTTTACGCAGATCGATTTTTTGGTAGCTGCCGCGCTGTGATTCAGAAACCTTCGGGAAGTCGTTAGCTTCCGCAAGGCGCTGTACGTCGCGCAGACCGGTATCACCGCTGATGGGGCGAGCGCCTTCGCGCACCAGCTTCATGCCGTTATAGTCCATCGGGTTGTGGCTGGCGGTAACTTCAATCCCACCGTCTACGCCAAGGTGGAAGGTGGCAAAATAGATCTCTTCGGTACCGGACAGGCCAATATCCAGCACGTCAACGCCTGCATCGCGCAGGCCCTTCGCCAGCGCCATTTTTAAGGATTCGCTGGTCAGGCGAACGTCGCCGCCAAGCACGATGGTTTTCGGCTTCAGGTATTCGCCGTAGGCGCGGCCAATACGCCAGGCAATGTCTTCATTAAGCTCTTCACCCAGCTTGCCGCGAATGTCGTAGGCTTTAAAACAGGTTAATTTATTCATCGTTTTACCCTTCTTCAGGCAGCAGTCAGCCCTGACTCTTCATGAGCCTTATTGATTGATGTGGAATTTATTGCCCGGTGGCGCTCCGTTTACCGGGCCTACGGTCTGTAGGCCGGATAAGCAACGCGCATCCGGCAACTCAGGCGCTACACGCGCCCGTACCTGTCGGCGTAGCGCACGATGTCGTCTTCTTCGAGATACGATCCGGAGCGAACCTCAATCAGGTCGAGCGGGATCTTGCCGGGATTTTCCAGGCAGTGCGTGGCGCCCAGCGGAATGTAGATAGATTCGTTTTCGCCGAGCAGCTTCACTTCCTCGTTGATGGTCACCTTTGCGGTGCCCGCCACGATAATCCAGTGCTCCGCGCGGTGATGATGCATCTGCACCGACAGCCCTTCCCCAGGCTTGACGGTGATGCGTTTCACCTGATAGCGCTCGCCGGAATCGATGGAGTCATATTTCCCCCACGGGCGATAGACTTCGCGGTGAATGTGGTGCTCATGGCGGCCATCGGCCTTGATTTTTTCCACCACTTTTTTGACGTCCTGCACCGCATTGCGGTCGGCAATCAGCACCGCGTCTTTGGTCTGCACCACAACTAAATCTTTTACGCCGACGGTGGTTACCAGCCCGGACTCGGCATACACGTAGCTGTTTTCAGTTTTGTGGCTGATCACATCGCCGTGGTGAACGTTGCCCTCGGAAGTGTGATTGCTGATTTCCCACAGCGAAGACCAGGAGCCCACGTCGCTCCAGCCCGCATCCATTGGCACCACGACGGCATCCGCCGTGCGCTCCATGACGGCATAGTCGACGGACTCTTCCGGGCACGCCAGAAATGCGGCTTCGTCGACGCGGACAAAATCAAGGTCAGGATCCACCACGCTCATCGCCTGCTCGCAGGCCTGAAGAATGTCCGGGCGGAATTTGCCGAGTTCTTCCAGATAGCGCCCGGCGCGGAACAGGAACATGCCGCTGTTCCAGTAATAGTCGCCGCCGGAGACGTAGGCCTGGGCGGTCTCAAGATTCGGTTTTTCAACAAACTGGGCGACATCAAACGCCACGGCATCTTTTTCGCCCGGGCTGACTTCGCCACGCCGAATGTAGCCGTAGCCGGTTTCCGGCAGGTTCGGCACGATCCCGAAGGTCACCAGCTTGCCGCTTTCAGCATACGGCACCGCATTGCGTACCGCCTGACGGAACGCTTCTTCATCCTGAATCACGTGGTCAGCGGCGAGGACCAGCATCAGCGGATCGCCGTTCGGGCAGCTGCGACGGGCAGCCAGCGCCGCCAGCGCAATCGCCGGAGCAGTGTTACGACCCGCAGGCTCCAGAATGATGTTTTCGGTAAGCTTGTTCAGCTTGCGCAGCTGTTCGGCGACGATAAAACGGTGCTGCTCATTGCAGATAACCACCGGGCTTTCGCACTCCACGCCGTTCAGGCGGTTGATGGTGGCCTGCAGCATGGTCAGCTCGCCTTTCAGGCACAGAAACTGTTTGGGATAAAGCACCCGGGAGAGCGGCCACAAACGGCTGCCGGAGCCACCGGCCATCACTACCGGAAAGAGTTGAGTCTGACTCATAACGTAACCCCGACGTCATTAGACGAAATAGCGTTGATAAAGTGTGTCAGCACGTTCGATTTTTCGAGCGTGCGCCCGGCGTACTCGGCCGCAATGGCGTTGTGCTGCGGCATGGCAAGTGCGCGTTCGATACCGTCGACCAGCGCCGTGACCAACTCCGGCTCCACGCAGACCGCAATGCCCGGATGCGCCTCACACAGCTGGCCAAGCTCGGTTTCAGCTTCGGCGGTAATCACCGCATTGCCGCCTACCGCAAGAATATTGGTCAGCTTCGACGGCAGCACCGCGTCCGCTGCGCCGCGCTTCTGGATGACCAGATGACAGTCCGCCATTTTCAGCAAGGCGGGTAACGCTTCGTAAGACTGCAGCGGGAAGAAGCGCACATTGCGCAATCCGCGTTCGGCGACAAGTTTCTCCAGCCGCGCTTTGCCGCCGCCCTGGCCGACAATCACGAACAGCCAGGGTTTATCCTGAAGCTGCTCTGCTGCCGCCACGACGTTTTCCAGCCCCTGCTTTTCGCCGATGTTGCCGGAATAGAGCACAATTTTTTGATCTGCGGGCAGACCGAGCTGCTCACGCAGCACCGCGACCTGGGTTGGATTGACGTCGCGAAAACGCGCCACTTCCGACCAGTTCGGGAAGAAAATGAGTTTGTCCGTCGCCACGCCTTTCTCCTGCGCTTTATTGATCATTGAGCGCGAGATGGTGGAGACGTTATCGACGCCGTGCAGGCCGCTGCGCTCAAAGCGGCTGGCAAGCTTCGCCACCACCCCGCCCTTACCTTTTCCGGCCATGCCGAGGCCAAGCATCGCATCGACTTCATAATCCTGAATATGCAACAGCGTGCGGGCACCGGAAAGTTTTGCCAGCAGGCGCATGCCCGGCGTGCAAAACAGCGTCGGCACCACGCCGATGATGCGGTCCGGCTTCCAGCTGCGCTGCGCCATCAGCGGGAAAAAGCTGCTGAGCGCAAAGCTGCCGAGGTGAATCAGGCGCTTGAGCGTCGAAGGCTGTTTCGGCACGTACAGCGGGCAGCGCCAGACGGTCGCCTCTCCCTCTTCGCGACGATAGCGCCAGGCGGAGTAACGCTCACCGACCTGCCACTGCGGGTAGTAAGGCGGCGCAGTAATGACGCGCACTTCATGGCCCTGCTGCGCCATCCACTCCACCATTTCACCGGTGTATTTGCCGATGCCCGTCAGTTCGGGAGAATAGTTAATGCCGTACACTAAAATTTTCACAGAAGCGGTGCCTCCGTGGTTTTTTCATCATGAAAGTAGGCGCGGCTATTGGCGTGCACATTGTCCGCCGCCAGCAGAGCCTCTTTCGTCAGCCAGCGATAGTCGTTGTGCTGATCGTCAGGCAACCTCAGCGTGCTGCCGTCCACTTTCAGGCGAAAGCCCAGCACCACGTAATGGGTGCTGAAATCCGTGCCGGAAAAGTTGTCGTCATAGAAGTGCTGCCAGACGCCGTAAAACTCGCCCGCAGACATCGGCAGGCTCATGCCCAGTTCCGCTTCGGTCAGGCGCGTAAAGGCATCGGCGAGACGCTCATCTTTCTGCACTCGCCCGCCCGGCACGAACCAGAAGCCCTGTGCCGGACGGTTATTGCGTTTCCCGAGCAGAAATTCGCCCTGGGCGTTCTCGACAATCAAATCAATGGAGATGAGCGGCGTGGAACGCACCACGGTGGCAAAATCTTCTGGCTTCAGAAACATGCGTTACCCCCGGAAGCGATGCTGATTTTCAAGGAACCACTGGTACGTGCTCGCAAGCCCCGCTTCCAGCGTCACTTCGTGATACCAGCCCAGCTGATGCAGGCGGGAAACGTCCAGCAGCTTGCGCGGCGTGCCGTCAGGTTTAGTCGCATCGAATACCACACGCCCTTTGTAGCCCACCACTTTGGCGATGGTTTGCGCCAGTTCGCGAATGGTGCAGTCCACGCCGGTGCCGACGTTAATGTGCGACAGCATCGGCTCGGTGTTTTCCTGCCACACCTCGCGGTCCAGCTCCATCACGTGAATGCTGGCAGCGGCCATGTCGTCCACGTGAAGGAATTCACGCATCGGCGTGCCGCTGCCCCACACCACCACGTCAGCGGCGTTTTCCAGCGTCGCTTCGTGGAAACGGCGCAGCAGCGCGGGGATCACGTGCGAATTACTTGGGTGGAAGTTGTCGTGCGGGCCATACAGGTTGGTCGGCATCACCGAACGGTAGTCGCGGTTATGCTGACGGTTGTAGGATTCGCACAGCTTGATCCCGGCAATTTTAGCGATCGCATACGGCTCGTTGGTCGCCTCAAGGGTGCCCTGCAGCAGCTCGCTTTCCGGGATTGGCTGCTTCGCCATCTTCGGGTAAATGCATGATGACCCGAGGAACAGCAGCTTGTTCACGTTGTGCATGTGCGCTGCGTGAATGATGTTGCTCTCGATCATCATGTTCTCGTAGATGAAATCCGCCGGGAACGTGTTATTCGCCACGATCCCGCCGACCTTCGCCGCCGCCAGATACACCTGGTCGATACGCTGTTCAGCGAAGAAATTGTTCACCGCTTTGCTGTCGAGCAGGTTCAGCTCATCGCGGGTGCGCACAACCAGCTCCACATCACCGCGCTGTTCAAGCAGGCGTTCAATCGCCGACCCCACCATGCCGCGGTGGCCCGCGACGAAAATACGTTGCTTAGTCATTAATCAGGACTCCAGCGCGATGGCTACCTCGTAGCCGTGAGCCTTAAGCAGGGAGTGTTTCTTCGCCGCTTCCAGATCTTTGGCGACCATTTCGCTGACCATTTCCTGCAGGGTGGTTTCTGGTTTCCAGCCCAGTTTTTCGTGCGCTTTGGTCGGATCGCCCAGCAGGGTTTCCACTTCAGCAGGGCGGAAGTAGCGCGGGTCAACCTCAACAATCACATCGCCCGGCTTCACGCCCGGTGCGTCATGGCCAGTCACGGAAACGACGATACCTTTCTCTTCCACGCCGGTGCCTTCAAAGCGCAGTTTGATGCCCAGCTGTGCTGCTGCCATTTCCACGAACTGACGCACGGAGTACTGCACGCCGGTGGCGATAACAAAATCTTCCGGTTTTTCCTGCTGCAGCATCATCCACTGCATTTTCACGTAGTCCTTGGCGTGGCCCCAGTCGCGCAGGGAGTCCATATTGCCGAGGTGCAGCTTCTTCTCCAGGCCCTGAGCGATGTTGGCAATCGCGCGGGTGATTTTGCGGGTCACGAAGGTTTCGCCACGGCGTGGAGATTCGTGGTTGAATAGAATGCCGTTGCACGCGTACATGCCGTAGGATTCACGGTAGTTAACGGTGATCCAGTAGGCGTACATTTTCGCTACCGCATACGGAGAGCGCGGGTAGAACGGCGTGGTTTCTTTCTGTGGGATTTCCTGCACCAGGCCATACAGCTCGGAGGTGGAGGCCTGGTAGAAACGGGTTTTCTTCTCGAGGCCCAGGAAGCGAATTGCCTCCAGCAGGCGCAGCGTGCCGATGGCATCCACGTCAGCGGTGTATTCCGGTGATTCAAAGGAGACCGCAACGTGGCTCATCGCACCCAGGTTGTAGACTTCGTCCGGCTGCACTTCCTGCAGAATACGGGTCAGGTTGGAGGTGTCGGTCAGATCGCCGTAGTGCAGGTGGAATTTCGGGTTGCTGGCGTGCGGATCCTGGTAAATGTGATCCACGCGCTCGGTGTTGAAGGAAGATGCACGGCGCTTGATACCGTGAACTTCATAGCCTTTCTCAAGCAGCAGTTCGGCCAGATAAGAGCCATCTTGCCCGGTAACGCCGGTAATGAGTGCGACTTTAGTCATGATAATTTTCCTCTGTAAATAGTTCAGGTTGCCCTTGCCCCTCACCCCAGCCCTCTCCCCAAAGGGGTGAGGGAGAAAACCGTCCCCTCTTCTCAGAGGGTTAGGGTGAGAGTGAAAGCACTCACGCTCGTTGGCGTATCGTTACTGCGGGATTGCCACGGCAAATCACGTTTGCCGGTAGCGATTTAAAAACGCTGCTGCGTGCGCCCACGACGGTGCCGTCACCGATCGTCACGCCGGGTGCCACAAACACATCCGTTGCCAGCCAGCATTTCTCGCCAATCACAATCGGCGTCGCATTAATGTCAAAGTGCGCGCTCATATAATCGTGACTGCCGGTACACAAATAACACTTCTGGGAAACCACTGAATTTGCACCAATGGTAATTTCACCCAGGGTATATAACACCGCGTCATCGCCGACCCAGGCATAATCGCCCAGCGTTAATTTCCACGGATAAGTAATCTTCACCGATGGACGAACAACTACGTTTTTTCCGATTTTTGCGCCAAACAGGCGTAATAAAAATGCCCGCCAGCGATACAGTATTTGTGGTGACCAGGCAAATAACGTTGCCTGTACCGCCCACCACAGCTGAACTTTAATACCACCCGCCCCCCGAAACCCTTTTGGCACCGAGAAACCCTTTAATTCCTGCATGCGTTATCCTTATATTCAGACTTTGTTATATAAGGCTTTCGTTTTACCCGTCGTGCGCAATCTGAGCATATAAGACATTTCTGCCCAGAAACCCGGAACCCGCAATATCTGGCGCTGCACTTTCTTCGCATCCTGGCACAATTCCAGATTATTTGAGGTTGACACCCCACCCATGGAAAATTCAGACACCAGACCTTTTATGCGTTTAAAGGCATAGCCCTCTTTATACATTCTTGCCGCCAGCGCATAATCGGAAGAGACCCGATACTGCAAATCGTAAGGGTATTTCTGCAATCCACTCAGCGGAAAGAAAATAGCCTGATGGCTTGCCGGCAAGCTGTGGTAGATATACCAGCCATGTTTCGCACTACGACGCACTTTGTGACCTTCGCCAAAATCCAGCATGGCATCACCGATATACATGGCCCGATCGTTTTTGTTCCTTAACTGACGCACGCTCGCGGCAATATCTTCATGGAACACGTCGCCAGAGTTGAGGAAGATGGCGAACTGACCTTGCGCCATGGTTATCCCTTTGTTCATGGCGTCGTAGATGCCGTTATCCTTTTCACTGACATAGCGTAAGCCACAGTCACCGTTGAGTTTTTTTAGAAACTCCTCGGTACCATCCGCAGAGCCGCCATCGACGACAATCCACTCAAACTCTATGCCCGGATCGCGTGCCAGATGAGCCAGTGACGCCCAGGTTTTCACCACGCCTTCATAATTTCGAAATGCAACGGTAATCACACTCAGCAGCATGTTTTGACTCCTTATTAGCTGTCCGTGAGCTTCAGCGCTTTACGCAGAATAAAAGGACAGACAATTAAAAACGCATATTCCGGGCTAAATATCGAACCGGTAAAGAACAGCGACACCGGGAAAAACAGATACAGCTGCACGCGAAAGTTTTGGTTATTACCAAATGCGCTAATCATCATTCTGGCGACTTTCGACATATACCAGGCAGTCAGTAATACGGCGAACCACGAAAAATAAATAATCAGCAGATACAGACCATTGTCTATGGTTTTGCCGACGTCCGCACCGTTAAAGATTCCGAATGATGCGACATATTCATAAAGCGATCCGAAACGCACAACGCCGTCGATATGGGTCAATGAATAACCCACCATGACCAGCGGCCCGATAATACGATAATACGATGACGACCCTTCCGTTCCGAGATCGCCAAGGCGCTCCGATATATACGGAAAGGCAAAAACAAGCCCCACTAAAAATACGGCCAGCGAAATAATTGCCAGCGGCAGCTTTTTGCTGATCGCTTCCTTATTCAGATACTGGAAAGCCCACTCCAGCAAATAAAACAGGATAAAGGTCATCACCCCTGAAAACGATCCTGAGAGAACGATTCCTGCCAGAATCATAGCATCGGTCTTAGGCGTTTTGATACCGAACTGTTTGATGCTGAGCCAAATTGAGATTAGTGCCAGAGCGAAGAATGCCGGTTCGAAATAAAGCGCGGTGGTTCGCTTACCGCCGAACTTGATAAAGTTCAGTACATAGCTGTTGGAGTAAATCAGATATTTCGAAATCGTCTCCATCAGGCTACTGCCGCCGCTGAGGATAATCTGCGCCATTTCCAGTGCCGCCAGCATCACCACCAGCGCAACCACCACATAAAAGAAGCGCAAAATCTTACGATGGTTGTGGGGGGAAACCGTTTTGAAGCGAATACTCCACACCATCCCAATAATGATGACGATGTAGACAAACAGCATGGTCGAGGTGACATACTTGCTGGCATCCAGCGACTGACCAAAAATGTAGTTAAAAAGCGTCAGTCCGGCCCCGGCCCCCAGCGCAATCATCAGCTTTTTCAGGTTGATGCGCTCAACGTAGAGCAATAAAAGCACCGGCAAAAAGGTCACAATGGTAATAGGGAAGCTTTCACCAAGCTGGGCAATCTTGACGTTAACCAGCAGGTAAATCAGCGGCAGCAGCAGATAGCTACAGATTCTGATAGAACGAGACATACTCCTCCAGCATCTGTTGTCCGCTGTACGCCTGGCGACTGCGGTCACGGAACGCCTCAAGCGTGGTGCCAAAAATCGCCTGCGCAATCTCCGCTTTCGGCTTCGTGACCAGCGCCAGCGCTTCTTCTTCAGTGACGGTCCGTCCGCCGGATTTTTCCAGCACTTCCTGCGCAGCCTCGCTTGGGGTGGCGATCACCGGCACGCCGATGGAGAGCGCTTCGCATAAAATCAGCGGGTAGTTATCAACCCGTGAGGTGAACAGCAGTGCGTCAAGCTGATTGAGCTCACTCATCAGCTGGCGCTTGTTGGTCAGAAAGCCGTGGTTAATGACGTTGCGCCCTTCAAAGGGTGAAAACTTGCCGAAGGTGTGCACTTCCACCGCATCGCCGAGCGCCACGATGTCGCGCACCAGCTGCTGATTCGTTTTTCCGTCATAGCGCAGGTCATGGGCAACAACGGCAATTTTCGGTTTGCTTCCCGTCACGCTCTGTGGCGCCAGCTCGGCGAGAATCGCTTCGGTCGCCACATCAATGCCGTTGTTAATGATCTGGCAGTGGCCTTCCCCATACAGACGGTTAAAGGCATCGGCAACGTGCTGGCTCGGAGAGATAAACTGACAGCCCAGCGCGATCATCTCGCGAAACAGCTGACGCTTACCGCTCACCAGCTGGCTCGCGCGGTCGATTTTTACCGGCGGGTAATTGGTCAGCGTCGGGCATTTTCCGCAGCCGCTTTTCCACTCCTCACAGCCGTCGAGGAACGCACAGCGCCCGGTCACACTCCAGTGATCGTGGAGCGTCCAGACAAATCGCACATCCCGCTTGTGCTCTTTCAGCTTGTGGCAGAAATCCACCACCTCTTCCAGATTCAGCCAGTAGCTGTGCAGCACGTGAAAATGCAGCACCACCGGCCCGGCGGTACGGGTTACGGTGCGGTACAGATTGTTGAGGTTGCCGAACACATCGCGATTGAACAGGCGAAACAGCGCCAGATTCGCCATTGAGGTCACGCGTGACGTTTGTTTAATGACGTTCGGGTAGTCGTCATGGCTGACGCTTTTCTTGCCGCCTTTGCCATAGCCGTACACAAAACGCGACGGCAGCCCCTTTTGCAGCGCCCGCTGGTGCAGATCCAGCGCCACGCCTGCCGCCCCGCCTTCCGCGAGACGGACGTTAAATTGCAGAATATTCATTTAATTACCTTTACCCGCGCTTTTTCACCTACCACCAGCGCGTTGTCCGGCACGCTCTCCAGCACCACGCTGCCCGCCCCAACGGTGACGTTGTTGCCGATGGTGATATCACCAATCATCACCACGTTGGCACCCAGCTCTACGCCGTTGCCAATAACCGGACACACCAGGCTATCCGGCCCGCGATTACCAATCGTCACGCCGTGGCGAATGGTGAAATCATCGCCCGCCACCACGAATTTATTGATAACGACGGCATAGCCGTGATGAATGGTGAAGCGGCGACCAATGGTGGCAGCCGCCTGAATTTCGTAGCCGAACAGGCATTCGGTGATAAAGCGGTACATCAGCAGGATCGGAGCAGCCCAGAGGTTGTTGATGACGCTTTTCTTGCGCCACACCGAACAGAAGTGGGCGATGCGATAGCTGACCACCATACAGCACGGGCGCAGGCTCCAGCTGTTAGCGCGTAGATCTTCAAGCCACATCATTTCCCCCGCAGGCCGTCGGCCAGGCGTTTGCCGTTGCGCACGGACAATAAGGTCAGCAGTGTGCGCCAGTTCATGCGCTTATTGCGGATCTGGTAGAGCGTGAAAAGCTGATACTTTTTGCTCGCCCGGTCGAACTTGTCTTTGTGCTTGCGGTAGAAGTGGAAGTAGCCGGAGAACTTCTTCGGCGACGACGTTATCTGCATTTCGCCATGATTGATGTGCAGAATTTGGGTCGCCTCTTCTACCTTCCACGGTTCGCCGTATTCCGTGACCATGCGCAGGAAAATGTCGTAGTCCTGCGCCGCCTTCAGTTCGGTATCGAACAGGCTCTCTTTGAAGCGCCAGGCCCAGCTGAACACCTGATTGCCGATGATGTTGCGCTTAAAGAACAGCTTGCGGGAGAACGGTGATTTCGGGTACAGCGGCAGGCTCGCCGGCTGGGAGTAGACTTCCCCTTCGCAGACGTAGTCGTTAGCGTACAAAAAGGCATGTGTCGTCAGCTGATGTTTGTGTTCGAGGAAGACCGAAAGACGATTCGGTGTCCACTCATCGTCGTCGTCGATACCGGTAATAAACTGCCCCCTGGCCTGCAAAATGGCCTGGTTACGCACCGCGCAAGCGCCAGAGTTAAAGTCGTTGCGAACGTAGCTGATACGCGCGTCGTCCAGCCCCGCGACAAACTGCTCCAGCTGTTCAAAGGAAGAGGAGCAGTCGTCAACAATGATCATTTCCCAGTGCGGATAGTCCTGGCGCAGCACCGATTTGATGGCGCGAATGGCCAGCTGCTGTCGGTTCCAGGTCGGCATATAAATGGAGATCAAAGGGTTTGCTGTTGTCATTGTGTTCCCCTAAAGTGGCTTGCCCCTCACCCTAACCCTCTCCCCAGAGGGGCGAGGGGACAATCCGTAGACGTATTGACGTCTTGTTACTCCGGGCGTCTTTCTCCCTCTCCCTTTCAGGGAGAGGGTCGGGGTGAGGGTAACGGTTATTTACTGTCGGACTTGTACTCGTACTCGTAGTAGCCGTAATCCTGGTAGCCGGTAGCCCGGCGGAAGATGGAGTTGAGGATCACGCCTTTCACCTGAATACCGTTTTGCTCAAAGCGGCTGAGGCTGGTTTCCACTTCCTTCAGGGTATTGACCGCATAACGAGCCACCATCAGCGTGGTGCCCGCATGGCGACCAATTATGCCGGCATCGGTTACCGCGAGGATTGGCGGCGTATCGATCAGCACCAGGTCGTAGTTTTTGCTCGCCCAGTTCACCAGCTCGCTGAAGCGATCGCTCATCAACAGCTCAGACGGATTCGGCGGCACCTGCCCGCGGGTCACCAGGTCGAAGTTAGTAATGGACGTGCGTTTAGCACAGTTCGCGATATCCGCTTTGCCGACCAGCACGTCTGACAGGCCGCTCTCATTCGTCGTTCCCAGCAGTTCGTGGGTATAACCCTTACGCATATCGCAGTCGATCAGCAGCACACGCTTGCCGGTCTGGCTGATCACCGCCGCCAGGTTGGCGCAGACGAACGTTTTACCGATTGACGGGCTGACCCCGGTTAACATCAACACGTTGTTGCTGGCCTGCATCATGGCAAAGTGCAGGCTGGTACGCAGGCTGCGCACCGCTTCAATCGCGAGGTCCGTTGGGTTACCCACCGCCAGCAGCTGGCTCTGCTTGAAGCGCTTAACGCCCTTAATCGTTTTGACCTGATCGCGCTGCTTCTGCCACTCAGAGAGCGGAATGCTGGCATAAACGTTGATGCCGTTATCCTCCAGCACCTGCGGGCTTTCAATGCCGCGGTTAAACAGCGAGCGCAGCAGCACGCCGAGAATGGAGAGCATCAGGCCGAGAATAATGCCGCCGAGGATAATCAGCGCCTTTTTCGGCTTCAGCACGCCCGGCTGGGTGATCGCCGGGTCAACGATGCGCACATCGCCGACGGTGCTCGCTTCTTGAATCTTCAGCTCCTGCTGTTTGTTCAGCAGCTGCATATAAACCTGCTGGCCGGACTCTACGTCGCGCGTCAGGCGTACGATTTCCTGCTGGGTTTCCGGCATCGCGGTGATGCGTTTGTTCAGATTGGCCTTCTCTTCTTCCAGCGTGCGGCGTTTTTCCAGCAGCGTGCGGTAGGCAGGATGCTTTTTGGTGTAGAGCTTGGAAATCTCCGCTTCGCTGAAGGTCAGCTGGTTGAGCTGAGCATCAATGTTCACCACCGAATCAAGAACGGACTTCGCTTCCAGAGACATATCCACAGAATCTTTCTGCTGGCGGTAGGCGTTGAGCTTGTTTTCAGCGGAATCCAGACGCTCACGCACTTCCGGCAGCTGCTTCGCGAGGAAGCTCAGGCTGCGGGAGGCCTCTTCCGATTTGCGCTCCACGTTCTGCGCCAGATAGTTCTGCGCAATGCTGTTGAGAATTTCGCGGATCTGGTTTTTATCTTCACCTGTATAGGTCAGGCTCAGGACGCCGGTGTCTTTACCGTTTTCCGTCACGGAAAGGTTGTTTTGCAGCGTGTTGATCATGCCGAGCGTGGAGTATTTGGTGACGGTAAACTCACCGCCCGCCTGCGCGTGAATGGCGCTGACCAGCAGGGTAACACCCGACTTACTGAGCGGCTGGCCAACTTCACCGCGCGCACTGAATCCGCCGTCGCTGGTCAGCTGGTAGCGGTTATGCCCGAGTACTTCAAGAGTGAAAACCTGGTCATGCATGCCCGCCGGAACGGTGAACGTTTCAACACTGACGCTTTCGTTCGCGCGCCCCATCAGGCGCTCCCAGCCCGCACCAAACACCGGCATCGTGTTTTTGGTGACCGCGATATCCAGATTCAGATCGTCCACCGTTTTGCCGAGCACCATACGCGACTGAATCAGTTGGATCTCCGCGTCGGACGCGGGGGGTTTGTTGCTCAGGGCCGAATTTAAATCCTGCACCAGCGAGCTGCTGGTGTCCTGCTCAATCTGCACCAATGCATCCGCACTGTAGATAGGCGTGGCGAACAGGGTATAAATCACCGCTGCGGCGGCAAACAGCGAGGTAATGCCAAGCACCCACCATTTGGCCTCCACCACCGTACCGACCAGGCGGCCAATATCAATTTCATCACTGCCCGACGCGTGCGGGTGCGCCTGTTTTACGTTATCTGTCATTGTTATCCCTGCTGTACTTTCAGTGCCTGCGCCCACTGGCGCGCAGACTGATCGAGTAAGTGGTAAACCGCTTCAAAGGCTTCACGACTCTTGCGATAAGGGTCGGGGATTTCACGCTCATTGTCCCAGTGACCAAACAGCATCACTTTGCCGCGCATCTCCGGTGCGATCTCACACAGCCGGGCAATGTGGCTTTTTTCCATGGTCAGAATGAGATCGTATTCGCGGCACATCTTGCCGGAGAGCTGACGGGCGCAGTGCCCGTCCAGGGAAATCTGGTGTACCGCTGCCACGCTTGCGGCGGATTCATCTGCCCCTTTACCGACCAGTGCGCCCAGGCCCGCAGACTCGACGCTAAGCGACGGAAGATAATTTTTCAGCAGCCGCTCCGCCGTCGGGGAGCGGCAGATATTGCCGACGCATACCACCAGAATTTTGTTGAACATAAGGGTTACCAGGTATGGATATCTTTCGCCGTATCCGTCATGTAGCGAACGCCACTGATGGTTGGCAGCAGTTGGTTGATAAGCCTGTTCCAGCGCGCGACCGGCGCGGTAGTAACGTACACCACGTCGTACGGCTGCAGCGTGAAGTTGGTGGCCATGACCAGCGACGTCGCATCGGACATATCCAGCTGATAGACGCTAGCAATCTTGCCGCTCTTGTCGTTTTTCAGTGGACGGATCACGAAGATGCCGCTGGCGTTGGAGGCGGTCATATCGATACCTTCCGCCTGGCCCAGCGCCTCGGTCAGCGTCATACCGCTGAAGTCCATTTTGAGGGTGCTCTGTTTTTTCACTTCGCCCATCACGAAGACCTTCAGATCGTCGTTGCGCGGCACGAAGAGAATATCGCCCGGGTAGAGCAGGCGGTTCTGGCTGAGGTCGCCGTTTTGCATCAGCGCCTGCAGAGAAATGCGCTCTTCTTTACCGTTGTGCGTCAGCACGACGTTGCGCCAGTCGGCCAGATCGGTCATGCCGCCGGCGTTGTTGATGGCGTCCAGCACGGTCAGCGGCACGTTGGTGATGGCCTGCTGCCCGGATTTATTCACCTGGCCTGAAACGTAGGCCTTTTGCGAGCGGAACGCCGCCACGTTCACATCCACCTGCGGATCGGTGATATAGGTCGCCAGGCGACCCGTGATCATGCTGCGGATTTCAGAGAGCGTTTTCCCGGCCACCTGCACGCGGCCGATGTACGGATAGAAAATCGAGCCGTCAGGCTGCACCCAGTTACCGGTGTCGCTGGAGCTGCGGTACTGGCCCGCCGGAGTGGTAAGCTCCGGGTGATCCCAGACGGTTACGCTCAGCACGTCACCGGGGCCCACGCGGTACTGATAATTGCTTAACTCCTGATCCAGCGACATATTCGGTTGCGCCACGTTTGGACGCGGACGCAGTTGTTCAATCAGTCGCGGGGTCAGCGGATAAACATTCACCATCCGGTCGATGTCAAAATCAGCATCCTGCTGCTTAATCACATCTTTGCCGAAGGTCGACATATTGCTGCCGGGGAGAACCGTGCAACCGCTCATCAGGATTGCAGACACCAATAATGGCATCAATTTCAGTTGAGATTTCATCATTGATTATTTTTCACTTTGGCGGAGAAATTATCCTGTGCGAATAAAACAAACCAGAATGCATTCCGATCATTTCGATTGAGAATGCCGTTAACCGAAACGAAATATAACTGGTATCATTCCTAAAAGACCGTTATCGATCCAGCAGCAGTTGACAGAATAATTCAGGCTAATTTCGCGGCCATCAGGCACGCTACCGCCCTTGGCTTTCAGTTACCAATCCACTGCTTAATCATAATGTTATACAGAGTTCCGGTGATAATTCCGCCCAGAACAATGTGAGATGGCATATAAAACAGACATGCCCAATATCGCTTCAGAAATAAAGTGTAAGTGGCATGCTGATAACGTTTATTTATGCATGTGAATTGTTGCAGTAACCGTTATTTTCGACAAGGACACAATGCCTGACAGGCCTGCTTTTAGGATAAATATTAAGAAAGCCAGATTCTTTTTAGGATTATCTTTATATTGACAGAAATGACATAACGTTCCCGAACAAAAACAGACATAACAAAGTGACAATATAATTAATAACAGAAACAATATGGATAATATGTTGTTGAGCAATAACTTCAATTTAAGATTATCCTCAATATACATTGCAATTCCGTCCACCGTTATCCATGATCCTGGTGTGACAATTTTCATATCGCAGAAGGTGTTAAACAACATATGGAATGGATTGCCGATCCCTCAATCTGGGCAGGCCTCATTACTTTAGTGGTTATCGAGCTGGTGCTCGGGATCGATAATCTGGTTTTTATCGCGATTCTCGCGGAAAAGCTGCCTCCGGCAGAGCGCAACCGGGCGCGTATCACTGGCTTGATTCTGGCCATGGTGATGCGCTTGCTGCTGCTGGCCTCGATTTCCTGGCTGGTGACCCTCACCCGCCCACTCTTTAGCTTCCGCGATCTTAGCTTCAGCGCGCGCGACCTCATTATGCTCGGTGGCGGTCTTTTTTTGCTGTTTAAGGCCACGGTAGAGCTTAATGAGCGGCTGGAAGGTAAGAACAATGACGGCCCGACGCAGCGCAGGGGCGCGAAGTTCTGGGCGGTGGTGGCGCAAATTGTGGTGCTGGACGCCGTTTTCTCTCTCGATTCAGTGATCACTGCCGTCGGCATGGTCGACCATCTGCTGGTGATGATGGCGGCAGTCGTTATTGCCATCTCTATGATGCTCTTCGCCAGCAAAGCACTGACGCGCTTTGTGAACAGCCACCCGACCATCGTCATCCTGTGTCTGAGCTTTTTGCTGATGATTGGCTTTAGCCTCGTCGCGGAAGGGTTTGGCTTCTACATTCCGAAAGGCTATCTGTACGCAGCGATCGGCTTCTCGGTGATGATTGAGGCCCTGAACCAGCTGGCGAACTTCAATCGTCGCCGTTTTTTGTCCGCTAACCAGAGCCTGCGCAGCCGAACGACGGAAGCCGTTATGCGGCTGCTGAGCGGGCAAAAAGAGGATGCGGAACTGGATGCGCAAACCGCCTCGCTGATTGCCGACCATAAAGATGAGCCCGTGTTCGAGCCGCAGGAGCGACGCATGATCGAACGGGTGCTGAACCTCAATCAGCGCAGCGTCAGCAGCATCATGACCTCCCGTCACGATATTGAGCACATCGACCTCAGCGCGCCGGAAGAGGAAGTGCGCGCCCTGCTGGAAAAAAACCAGCATACCCGCCTGGTCATCACCGGCGGAGAAAACGAAGAGGAACTGGTGGGCGTGGTGCACGTCATTGATTTGCTCGCACAGTCGCTGCGTGGCGACCCGCTGGATTTGCGCGCGCTGCTGCGCCAGCCTCTGGTTTTCCCGGAAACGCTGCCGCTTTTGCCCGCTCTGGAACAGTTTCGTAATGCCAGAACACACTTTGCCTTTGTAGTCGATGAGTTTGGATCCGTGGAAGGGATTGTGACACTGAGCGACGTGATGGAAACGATCGCCGGTAACCTGCCGAACGAAGCGCAGGAAACAGATGCCCGCCATGATATTCAGAAGAATGCCGACGGCAGCTGGACGGCCAACGGGCATATGCCGCTGGAGGATCTGGTGCAGTTTGTGCCGATGCCGCTGGACGAGAAGCGGGAGTACCACACCATTGCCGGGTTGATTATGGAGCATTTACAGCGAGTGCCGCAGGCAGGTGAAAGCGTCGAGGTAGGTGGTTTTATGCTGAAAACGCTGCAGGTGGAAAATCATCGCGTGCAGCGGGTACTGGTTATTCCACCACAGCGCGATGAAGATGAATTGAATTACGAAGTGTAATGAAGCGGCCGGTAAACGGTACAGAGGCTCTTTTTGCCCGGTGGCGCTGATGCCTTATCCGGCCTGCCGAACCCTGCAGGCCCGCGCAAACGAATTGCCGCCGGGCATTCACACCCGGCGTTAAGATTAAGCGGACTTACAGTTTGTCGAGCAGCTTTTTAACATCTTTGCCGGACTGACTGTCCTGGTTTTTGTCCGCCCAGGCTTTCAGACGATCGCGGGCTTCGCTTTGCAGCTGTTTACGCAATACCTGGTCAACCTGAAGGCTGTAGTTAAGCGCATCCCACTTGCCGTAGACCCGAAGTGGAATGGCGGTGTTTTTCAGGGTATCGATCAGCTTGCTTTCCCCCTGCCAGCCCCCCAGCACTGTTACGTCAAAGCGCATATCAGCATCTTCCTTCACCAGATCCATCGCCCCTTTGCCGCCAAGGGCCATCATCGGCGATTTTCCGCTCATGTCATTCAGCGACAGGGTGCCATTATCCAGCGTCATGCTGCTGGTAAATTCGTCAAGCCGGGTCGCGCTCTCCAGGCTTTCCTTTGCCTTCACGTTAGTACTGCGTTCCACCGCCTGCTGCACCAGTTGCTGGAAGTTAAGCCCTTCCGCACGGGAATCCAGTAGCGTCAGCTTCGCCTGCCCCTGCCAGCTGCGGCGGAAGCTGTCGGCGTCAATTTTGCCGCCCTCAAACTCACCGGTCAGTGAAAGTTTGCCAGTCAGGTTGATGGAGTAATTAAACGCTTTCAGCAGCGTGCCAATCTGAATGTTGTCGAGCTTCGGTTCAAACGCAGAAACCGGCATGCTCTGCCGCGCATCCAGTCTGCCGGGCAGCGACAGCGTGCCGCCATCCAGCTTGCCCTGAAGCTCAGCAAGAGTAAGCAAGCCGTAGTTGTTAGTGGCCAGCACGTTGACGTCGGTGAAGTTCATACCACGCCAGAGGATCTGGCCGGCTTTCAGCTGCAGCGCTGCACTGAATGCGCGCAGGCTGCTGTAATCCGGCTGATTCGTGCTGTCGGCAATCACCGGGCGCTGCTGGCGAGGCTGACTCTGCCCCTGCTGGCTGACCGCGCTGTCCGCGCTGGGGTTCGCCTGCGAAAGTAAATTGTCCAGATTCAGCTTGTCGGAATGCACATTGAGCTGCCACTGAGGTTTATCGCCGAGCAGCACGCTGCCCTCGCCGCCCAGCGTGCTGTCGTTGGCGGTCAGCTGCAGCTGACTGAAGCTCAGACGCTTCTGCTCTTCGAGCCACTCAGCCTGCAGGGATGCCTGCCCGGCAATGCCCTGTGGCGGCAGATCGGCGCCCTTAAGCTGCCAGTTGAGCTGGCTGAAGCTTGCGGTCAGCGCGTGTGGGTATTCCCCGGCGTTGACTTTTGCGGTGAAGGAGAGATTCAAATCCCGCTGATCGCGGTTGATACGACCAGAGAAATCAACGTTGGCCTGATAGTGATCGTCCTGATCCATTTGCAGCTTGATATCGCGGACGGTGACCTGTTCGTCGTCCTCATGCTGGAACACCAGCACGCTGTCAGCGACCTGCAACTTCGCGATATCGAAGGACCAGCCCCGATCTTCGGGTGCCTGCGGCAGCGTATTCTCGCGAGGTGCTACCGGTGCCTGAGCGTCCTTGATGGCTTCGGTCGCCGGGGTCAGTTCGATGACCGCCCCTTTTAGCATCACCTGGTTGACCTTCAGTTGGTGAGACAGCAGCGGCATCAGCGCCACATCAAGGCGCATGTTGTCGGCCTTCACCAGCGGCGCGCTGGCACCCGGCTCCGTCAGGGTCATTCTGCCGGACAAAATACTGAGCTGCGGCCAGACGTGCCAGCGCAGCGGTCCATCCAGCTGAAGCTGATAGCCGCTGCGATCCGCCACCTGGCGGACCAGGTAGTCACGAAAATCGTTCGGGTTGACCAACAGCACCAGCGCCGACAGGCCGGCCACAATCACGACCAGCAAAATCATCAGCGTTGTCAGAATTCGTCTCATGATGTCTCCGGCGCGTTCGTTACGCTCAGTCTTTGTCAATACGACTGGCTACCGCGCCCTGCTGGTCACGGTACTTGGCGTCTTCACGGCGGTTGTAAGGGCGAGCCGCCGGGCCGGAGAGCGGTTCAAAGCTCAGGGCGCCAATCAGCATTCCCGGACGCAGCGCCAGCGGCAGCTTGCCCGAATTATAGAATTCAAGCACGATGCAGCCGGACCAGCCTGGATCGATGCGGTGCGCGGTAACGTGAACCATCAGGCCCAGTCGCGCAAGAGAGGAACGACCGTCGAGCCAGCCCACCAGATCGGCAGGAATAGTGACGGATTCCAGGGTGACGGCGAGAGCCAGCTCACCCGGATGAAGATAAAACGCATCGCCCTCGGCAAGCACGATTTCTTCGCTCATCACTTTGTCGAGCGCGGCGCTGACTTCCGCTTTCGGGCCGCTGAGATCGATAAAGGCCGCCGTGTGCCCGCTAAAGGTACGGAATTTATTGCCGAGGCGCACGTCCACCGTCGCACCGTTGATGCGCTCCACCGGAGGGCGTGGGGAAATTGCCAGTCGGCCTTCGTCCAGCCAGGCTTCAATATCTCGGTCACACAGACGCATGCGCTATCTCCTTTAATGCCGTAAGCCCGGCCTCTGCCGGGTCATAGTGCACAGTACATAATTCAGGGGAATTATTCAAAAAACTGACTGATTTTGGCCTTCAGAATATCGATGGCAATGCGGTTCTTCCCACCGCGCGGCACGATAATATCGGCGTACTGTTTGGACGGTTCGATAAACTGCAGGAACATCGGGCGCACCGTTTTCTGATACTGCGCCATCACGGAGTCCATCGAACGCCCACGTTCGTTCACGTCACGCTTGATACGACGCATCAGGCAAATATCCAGCGGCGTATCAACGAAAATGGAGAAGTTCATCTCTTCACGCAGACGAGCATCCGTCAGCAGCAAAATCCCTTCAAGGATGATCACTTTCTTCGGCTTGATATGCACCGTCTGCGGCATACGGGTATGTTCCACATAGCTGTAAACCGGCAGTTCGATCGCTTCACCGCGCTTGAGCATCTGCAGGTGCTGATACAGCAGGCTGTGATCCATGGCGCTTGGGTGGTCATAGTTCGTTTTGACGCGATCTTCCATCGACAGATGACTCTGGTCTTTGTAATAGCTGTCTTCGGGGATGACGCCAATATGTTCATCGCCAACCTGTTCACGTAATTCGCGGTAAAGGGTGCTGGAGATGAGACTTTTACCCGAAGCCGATGCGCCGGCGATGCCTATAATGACGCACTGATGAGACTTATCAGTCATAAGTTTTTGCGACCTGATTAACCTGGATGTGAGGAAGGGTGACGCCTGAGCGCCAAACGCCGCAATTATAGGTATTTCAGCCCCCCGATACCAGTCGAAAACGACATTCCCGCGCGTTGGGATAAAAAGTGACTATTCGCAAATTAATATGTTCACTTTTCCGACGCTCCTGACCGTTTTTGCGCAAACTGCGAATTTATCTCTCAATGCTGTTAAATAATGAGCAGATGGCATAGGAAATGTAAATTGTTTGTACTAGCATGATCCCATTTACAATCCTAATGAATTCAGGCCAATTCCTCGTGAAAAGTCGCGGCCGGAAGGCCCTGGCGGAAAGCGGTAAATGAAGATATCCGAAAATAGAGCATCCGAGTCCCCTGGTCACCCGCTGTTGCGCATGGCAAGCCTTGGGCTTCTGACCTTTATCTTTACGCTTTTCTCACTCGAATTAACGCGTTTTGGAACAATTCTAGCACCTTTATGGTTCCCCACTTCGATCATGATGGTGGCCTTCTACCGTCACGCCGGGAAAATGTGGCCGGCCATCGCCGTGGTCTGTTCGGTTTCAAGCGTATTGGCCTCAATGGTGCTGTTCCCCTTCAGCGACGCCAATCTGATTTTCACCGGAATTAATCTCGTGGAAGCCGCCCTGGGCGCGCTGCTGCTGCGTAAATTTTTACCAGGCTATAATCCGCTGCAAAACCTGCACGACTGGATTCGTCTGGCCGTAGCCTGCGCCATAGTTCCGCCCCTGGTTGGCGGCGCTCTGGTCATCATCCTGGCACCCGGCGATAACTGGCTAAACACCTTGTTGCTTTGGGTGCTGTCTGAGTCTATCGGCGCACTGGCGCTGGTACCGCTGGGACTGCTCTACAAAAATCACTATCTGCTACGCCACCGTAACCCGCGTTTGCTGCTGGAAACGCTGCTGACGTTGGCGGTCACCCTGGCCCTGAGCGCAATAGCAATGTTGTGGCTGCCGTGGCCGTTTACCTGTGTCATCGTGCTTCTGATGTGGAGCGCCGTCCGTCTACCACGCATGGAAGCATTCAGCATCTTTCTGATAACCGTGATGATGGTGTCGCTGATGATGGCTACCCATCCCGTCACCCTGGTAACACCGCAGGCCTATGCGATGAGCAACGCGCCGTGGCTGCCGTTCCTGATGATGCTGCTGCCCGCCAACGTAATGACGATGGTGATGTACGCCTTCCGCGCCGAACGCAAGCACATCACCGAAAGTGAAGAGCGTTTTCGCAACGCGATGGAATATTCGGCCATCGGCATGGCGCTGGTTAGCACGGAAGGTCAGTGGCTACAGGCAAACAAAGCGCTGTGTAATTTCCTCGGCTACAGCCAGAACGAACTGCGCGCCATGACTTTCCAGCAGTTGACCTGGCCGGAAGACCTCGATAACGATCTTGCCCAGCTTGAGCAGCTTGTCAGCGGCGAAATCAATACCTACACCATGGAAAAACGCTACTACACGCGTAAAGGTGACGTCGTATGGGCGCTGCTGGCGGTTTCACTGGTGCGGCACGCCGATGGCACGCCGCTCTATTTCATCGCCCAGATTGAAGATATCAACGACCTGAAGCACACCGAATGGGTGAATAAGCGCCTGATGGAGCGAATTACGCTCGCTAACGAAGCGGGGGGAATCGGCATTTGGGAATGGGAGCTGGGGCCCGATCTGATCTCCTGGGACAAGCGGATGTTCGAGCTGTATGAAATCCCGTCTCACCTTAAACCCACCTGGCAGCTCTGGCACAATTGTCTGGTAGAAGAAGACAGAGAGCAGGTGGAGCAGGTGATCCGCAACGCGCTGCGCGCCCGTTCACCGTTCAAGCTGGAATTTCGCATTAAGGTAAAGGAGGGTATTCGGCATATCCGTTCGCTGGCTAACCGGGTGCTGAACAAACAGGGCGAAGTGGATCGCCTGCTCGGCATCAATATGGACATGACCGAGGTCAAACTGCTCAACGAGGCGCTGTTCCAGGAAAAAGAGCGCCTGCACATCACCCTCGATTCCATCGGCGAAGCGGTGCTCTGTACCGACGTCGACATGAACGTCATCTTTATGAATCCGGTAGCGGAAAAGATGAGCGGCTGGAATCAGGACGAAGCGATGAAGCAGCCGCTGCTGCACGTGCTGCGTATCACCTTTGGCGACAATGGCCCGCTGATGGAAAACATCCACAGCGGTGATATCTCCCGAACCGATATCGAGCAGGACGTGGTGCTGCACTGTCGCAACGGCGGTAGCTACGATATTCATTACAGCATTACTCCGCTCAGCACCCTGGACGGGCAAAACATCGGCTCAGTACTGGTGATTCAGGACGTCACCGAATCGCGCAAAATGCTGCGCCAGTTGAGCTACAGCGCCTCGCATGACGCCCTCACCCACCTGGCAAACCGCGTGAGCTTCGAGCATCATCTCAAGCGCCTGCTGCAGACCGTCCAGGAAACCCATCAGCGTCACGCGCTGGTCTATATCGATCTCGATCGCTTCAAGGCGGTGAATGACACTGCAGGTCACGCGGCGGGCGATGCCCTGCTGCGCGAGATCTCTTCCATGATGCTCGGGATGCTGCGTACCAGCGATATTCTCGCCCGTCTGGGTGGAGATGAATTCGGGCTGCTGCTGCCTGACTGCAACGTCGAAAGCGCCCGCTATATTTCCGGGCGTATTGTTCAGGCGATTAACGATTACCACTTTATGTGGGAAGGCCGCCTGCACCGCATTGGTGCCAGCGCCGGGATCACCCTGATTGACGAAAGCAATAATCTGGCCTCAGAAGTGATGTCTCAGGCGGACATTGCCTGCTATACCTCGAAAAATAACGGGCGTGGGACTATCAGCGTCTATGAGCCGCAGTTAGACAGGCTTCACCAGCAGCGCAGTATGATGTCGCTCGATGAGCAGTGGCGCATGGTACGCGACAACCATCTGGTATTGATGGCGCGCGGCGTGGCCTCTCCCCGCGTGCCGGAAAGCAGTCATTTCTGGCTGCTTTCTCTGCGTTTATGGACCAGCGAAGGGGAAATGGTTGAGGAGCAGGCTTTCCGTAAGGGGCTGGCCGATCAGGAGCTCATCCATGCGCTTGACCGCCGTATCTATCAGGAGTTTTTCCGTAACTGGGCACACATTGTTGCCGCACGCGGAATAAGCATCACGCTACCACTTTCGGCGGCGGGGCTCACCGGGCCCGTACTGGTCAACGAAATCCTTGATGGCCTGACCCACAGTACGATGCCCGCGCGCCTGCTGCATCTGGTCTTCAGCGCAGAAAGCCTGTTACAAGCGGGCGTGCAGGAAGGGTTGAGTCAGTTGCGTAAAGCGGGCTGTAAAATCATCATCAGCCAGGTCGGCCAGGATCTGGAGCTGTTTGAGCATCTTTCCGTCGGCAGCGCCGATTACGTCATGCTGGATCCGGAAATCATCGGCAACGTCCATACCAGCCTGATGGATGAAATGTTGGTGACCATCGTCCAGGGCCACGCCCAGCGTCTTGGAATGAAAACCATTGCCGGGCCAACTCACCAGGCATTAATGATGGATACCCTCTCCGGCATCGGCGTGGATCTGATTTACGGCGACATTATTGCCGTCAACCAGCCGCTCGACGTGGCGCTCAACAGCAGCTATTTCGCCATCAACTGACACGTTTATACCTCTCCGCCTGCGGCATCTGTCGCAGGCCATGTCTACTTATTACGACGCTAATGCTTACAAAATTTAACCATTAACCTGCTAATCAATTATTCTTTACATGTAATATACAAAAGAACAACAAAAATACTCTTCCGGTGACAGACCCGTCGCAGTATGCCGCGCCTCGCCTGCCTGCCCCACGCTGTCTCAGCACAGCTTTATCAGGACACCGACTATGAATACGCTTTTTAACTGGAGCACGACTCAGAAACACGTCGCTGTCGCCAGCTTTTCCAGCTGGATGCTCGACGCTTTCGACTTTTTCATCCTCGTTTTTGTACTCAGCGATCTGGCCAACTGGTTTCACGCTTCGGTCTCCGAGGTATCCATTGCCATTATGCTGACCCTGGCCGTAAGGCCGATAGGAGCGCTGCTGTTCGGGAGAATGGCGGAAAAGTTTGGTCGCCGCCCTATCCTGATGCTCAACATTCTCTTCTTCAGCATCTTCGAACTGCTTTCGGCATGGTCCCCCTCTTTCACCGCCTTCCTGACATTCCGCGTGCTTTACGGCATCGCCATGGGCGGGATTTGGGGCGTGGCATCTTCTCTTGCGATGGAAACCATTCCTGACCGTTCACGTGGACTGATGTCGGGCATCTTCCAGGCCGGATATCCCTGCGGTTATCTGCTGGCTTCCGTCATCTTCGGGCTGTTTTACAGCACCGTCGGCTGGCGTGGCATGTTCCTGATTGGCGCGCTGCCAATCTTCCTGCTGCCGTATATCTGGTTCAAAGTACCGGAGTCGCCCGTATGGCTTGCGGCGCGTGAGCGTCAGGAGAGCACTGCCCTGCTGCCCATTCTGCGTAGCCACTGGAAGCTGTGCATTTACCTCGTGTTGCTGATGGCCTGCTTCAACTTTTTCAGCCACGGTACGCAGGATTTATACCCGACCTTCCTGAAAGTACAGCACGGATTTGACCCGCATACCGTCAGCCTGATCGCCATCAGCTACAACATTGCCGCCATGATCGGCGGGATCTTCTTTGGCTCCCTGTCCGAAAGGATTGGCCGTAAAAAAGCGATGATTATCGCCGCATTTCTCGCCCTGCCCGTGCTGCCGCTGTGGGCGTTCTCGACTGGCTCATTTAACATTGGGCTTGGCGCTTTCCTGATGCAGTTTATGGTGCAGGGTGCCTGGGGCGTGGTGCCAACCTACCTCAACGAGCTGGTGCCCGCCAACGCGCGCGCCGTGCTGCCGGGCTTTGTCTATCAGTTGGGGAATCTGCTGGCTTCGGTGAATGCAACGCTACAGGCACGCATCGCTGAAGCTAACGGCGGCAACTACGGGATGGCAATGGCGCTGGTAGCGGGGACGGTGGCAATCCTGATTTGCCTGTTTGTGGCTTTCGGTCGCGAAACCCGCGGCGTGGTCATTTCTGGCCACCAGCCGCAGGGTACAACCCGCGAGCAGCATACGCACTAGTCGGGCTGAAATGCGTCGCTGTACCAGATGTGCAGTAGCGCATAGGAGCGCCACGGCTGCCAGCGCTCCGCATAGCGACGGATTTGCGCAGGCGTCATGCCGGAAAAGCGCTGTTTGATCAGATAGTCGTCCGGCAGAAAGACGTCTTTCGCCTGCCAGCCGCGCAGTGCAAAGTAGTTCGCAGTCCAGCGGCCAATGCCGGGGAATGCCTGAATGGCCTTCATCGCCGCCTCAATGTTTTGTGGCGGCGTTAAAGGCAGCTCACCGGCGATTGCGGCCTGCGCCAGGTGAACCAACGCTTCGGCGCGTTTGATCGGCATCCCAAGCGCTTTTAACGTCAGCGGATCCGCAACGACCAGCTGCTGCGGCGTGGGGAAGCAGGTAAGCCCCGACTCATCATCAAGCGGCGTACCGTAAGCCATTGCTACCCGGCTGGTGAGCTTCGCGGCCATCGCCACGCTGACCAGTTGCCCGAGAATCGCCCGCACGCCCTGCTCAAACGGATCGACACAGCCCGGTAGCCGCAGGCCCGGGCGGGCCGCCGCCAGCTCACCGAGCGCCGTTGAAATCTGCTGTGGTTCGCAGCGTAAATCGAACAGGTTCTCAAGTCGGGCAAGGCAATGTGCTTTTACCGTCAGCAAGCCTTCAGAGAGCACTACGTCCAGAGTCTGCGTTTCAGGATTTGGCGTGGCGCGTAGCCAACCGTGATGCTGACCTACGGAAAGGCTGCGGACGTAAGCATCTGCCTCAAAACGCTCAACGCCTTCGACGGTACGCGCTGCCAGAAAACCGAACATCCACTCCCAGTCGTAGGGAGCCTGCCACGCTAAACTTAACATCTTTTCTCCTTAGTAAGTCACTACAGCATAACGGCTTCGCGGACTTCTCGCCTTGCTTTCATATTTTGGCTTGTCCCTCGCGCAGCATTCGGCTAAAGTCGTCGCCCTTTCTTCACTGGCATGGGGAAGTTACACGGTGTTTATTGGTTTTGACTACGGCACGGCAAACTGCTCAGTGGCCGTGATGCGCGGTAATTCACCGCAGCTTTTAACCCTTGAAAATGGCAGCACGCTGCTGCCCTCAATGCTTTGCGCCCCTACGCGCGAGGCTGTGAGCGAATGGCTGTACCGTCAGCATGACGTTCCGGCAACGGGCGAAGAGACGGAAGCCTTACTGCGCCGCGCTATCCGCTTTAATCGCGAAGAAGATATCGACGTGCAGCATAACAGCGTACAGTTCGGCCTCTCCTCGCTGAAGCAGTACATCGACGATCCGGAAGAAGTCTACTTTGTTAAATCGCCAAAATCGTTTTTGGGAGCCAGCGGGCTGAAACCGCAGCAGGTGGCGCTGTTCGAGGATCTGGTTTGCGCCATGATGCTGCACATCAAGCAGCAGGCAGAAACTCAGCTCAGCGAGAACATTACCCAGGCGGTGATTGGTCGCCCGATTAACTTCCAGGGCCTCGGCGGCGATGACGCCAACGAACAGGCGCAGGGAATTCTCGAACGCGCTGCACAGCGCGCCGGATTTGCGGACGTGGTATTCCAGTTCGAACCGGTTGCCGCAGGTCTGGATTTCGAAGCAACGCTGACGGCTGAAAAACGCGTCCTGGTGGTCGATATCGGCGGCGGGACGACCGACTGCTCCTTATTGTTGATGGGCCCGCAGTGGCGCGAACGTCGCGAGCGTCAAAGCAGCCTGCTCGGCCACAGCGGTTGCCGCGTGGGCGGGAACGATCTGGATATCGCACTGGCATTCAAATGCCTGATGCCGCTGCTCGGCATGGGCGGTGAAACCGAAAAGGGCATCGCTCTGCCGGTACTACCGTGGTGGAATGCTGTCGCCATCAACGACGTTCCTGCTCAGACCGATTTTTACAGCACGGCTAATGGTCGACTGCTGCGGGATTTGGTTCGTGATGCACGCGATACAGACAAAGTCGCCCTGCTGCTGAAAACCTGGCAGCAGCGCCTGAGCTATCGCCTGGTGCGCAGCGCAGAAGAGAGCAAAATTGCGCTCTCGGATAAAACGAATGTGACTACCACGCTGCCGTTCCTCAGTCCTGAGCTGGCCGCTGACATCAACCAGCTGGGGCTGGAAGCCGCACTCAATCAGCCGTTAACGCGTATTCTTGAGCAGGTACAGCTGGCGCTGGATAACGGTCGTGAAAAACCGGACGTTATCTATTTAACCGGCGGCAGCGCCCGTTCACCGCTGATCAAAAAAGCGCTGGCGCAGCAGCTGCCGGGCATTGAGATAGCCGGTGGCGATGATTTTGGCTCGGTCACCGCAGGGTTAGCCCGCTGGGCGCAGGTGATATTTGGCTAACTCCTTTATTGAAGCCCTTAACAGGGCTTCAGATTAATGACAAACCTCGTCCTCTTTCTGCCGGATGGCGGCGTAAACGCCTGATCCGGCCTACAACTTCCTTCAATTCCAGTCTATTGCCTGAATCCTGTAGGCCTGATAAGCGTAGCGCCATCAGGCAACTGAAGTTTGTCATTAGCCTCTGTTTTTACTTTCACGACCCTCGCCTTTCCTGCCGTCATTCAGACGTTTCCAGACAGTCTTTCATATTTCCTCCATTATTCCGGGGTGTTCCGTTACTAAACTAGTATCATTCCGCGAAAGGTTTCAGGACGAGATACGTATAACGATGAAAGGCAGCAATAAATCCCGTTGGTTAAGCGCGCTGGGCGTAGTGGCGATCGCAGGCGTCGCCGTGTATTTCTGGCACAGCAGCGGCACGTCCGAATCGGGCGCTGCTCCCGCAGCATCTCAGGGTCAGCATGCCGGAGGGGGTCGTCACGGTGGGCGCTTCGGCGGCGCATTAGCCCCCGTTCAGGCGGCAACTGCCACCAGCGAAGCCGTGCCCCGCTACCTGACCGGTCTTGGCACGATCACAGCGGCAAATACGGTTACGGTTCACAGCCGCGTTAACGGCCAGCTGCTGGCGCTGCATTTCCAGGAAGGCCAACAGGTGAAAGCGGGCGATTTACTGGCGGAAATCGATCCGAGCCAGTTCAAAGTGGCGCTCGCTCAGGCACAGGGTCAGCTGGCAAAAGATAACGCCACGCTCGCCAACGCACGCCGCGATCTTGCTCGCTATCAACAGCTGGTTAAAACCAATCTTATCTCTCGCCAGGAAATGGATACCCAGCAGTCGCTTGTCACCGAAAGTCTCGGCACCGTGAAAGCGGATGAAGCCGCCGTTGCCAGCGCACAATTGCAGCTCGACTGGACGCGCATCACCGCCCCCATTGATGGCCGCGTGGGCCTGAAACAGGTGGATATCGGGAACCAAATCTCCACCAGCGATACCACGGGCATTGTGGTATTAACCCAAACTCACCCGATTGATCTGGTCTTCACCCTGCCGGAAAACGATATTGCAACGGTGGTCAAAGCGCAAAAAGCCGGGCAAAACCTGGCGGTAGAAGCATGGGATCGGACCAATAAGCAGAAGCTCAGCACCGGCGCATTACTGAGTCTGGACAACCAGATAGACACCACCACCGGGACCATCAAGCTGAAAGCGCGTTTTAACAACATGGACGACGCGCTGTTCCCGAATCAGTTCGTCAACGCTCGCCTGCTGGTGGATACCGAACAAAACGCCGTGGTCATTCCTGCCGCCGCCCTGCAGATGGGCAACGAAGGCAACTTCGTCTGGGTACTGAATGACGAAAACAAAGTCAGCAAACACATCGTCGTGCCGGGCATTCAGGACAGTCAGAAAGTGGTTATCAGCGACGGCCTGTCGGCAGGCGATAAGGTCGTCACAGACGGCATCGACCGCCTGACCGAAGGGGCCAAAGTTGAGGTGGTTGAAGCCCATACCTCCACCTCCGATCAGAAACCGGCGGCTGAGCACAGCGGCAAAAAAGGAGCCCGCTCCTGATGCACGTTTTACCTCCCGGCAATACGGGCGGGCCATCCCGCCTGTTTATCCTGCGCCCGGTCGCCACCACGCTCATGATGGTGGCCATTATGCTGGCGGGAATTATCGGCTACCGTTTTTTGCCGGTCTCTGCGCTGCCTGAAGTCGACTATCCGACTATCCAGGTGGTTACGCTCTATCCTGGTGCCAGCCCGGATGTGGTGACCTCTTCCATTACCGCCCCGCTTGAGCGCCAGTTTGGGCAAATGTCCGGCCTGAAGCAGATGTCTTCCCGGAGCGCAGGGGGCGCATCCGTGGTGACGCTGCAGTTCCAGCTTGAGCTGTCGCTCGACGTTGCCGAACAGGAAGTTCAGGCCGCCATTAACGCCGCCACAAATCTGCTGCCGAGCGATTTACCGAACCCGCCGGTCTACAGCAAGGTCAATCCGGCGGATCCGCCGATCATGACGCTCGCCGTCACCTCTTCTGCCCTGCCGATGACGCAGGTGGAAGACATGGTAGAAACGCGCGTGGCGCAGAAAATTTCTCAGGTGTCCGGCGTCGGCCTGGTAACGCTTGCGGGCGGCCAGCGTCCTGCCGTACGCGTGAAGCTTAACGCGCAGGCTATCGCCGCAATGGGGCTGACCAGCGAAACCGTACGCACCGCCATCACCAACGCCAACGTTAACTCAGCGAAAGGTAGCCTCGATGGCCCGACCCGCGCGGTCACGCTCTCCGCCAACGATCAAATGCAGTCCGCCGCCGACTATCGCAAGCTGATTATCGCCTATGTGAACGGATCGCCCGTCCGCCTTGGCGACGTCGCCACCATTGAGCAAGGCGCAGAAAACACCTGGCTTGGCGCGTGGGCCAATAAACAGCAGGCGATTGTGATGACCGTTCAGCGCCAGCCCGGCGCGAACATCATCGCCACCGCCGACAGCATCCGCCAGATGCTGCCTCAGCTCACCAGCAGCCTGCCGAAGTCCGTGCAGGTGAAGGTATTGTCTGACCGCACCAACAATATCCGCGCATCCGTCAGCGACACCCAGTTCGAGCTGATGCTGGCCATCGCGCTGGTTGTGATGATCATTTACGTCTTCCTGCGCAACGTCCCGGCAACGATTATTCCCGGCGTGGCGGTGCCGCTGTCCCTGGTTGGCACCTTTGCGGTCATGGTTTTCCTCGATTTTTCTATCAACAACCTGACGCTGATGGCACTGACTATCGCCACGGGCTTCGTGGTCGATGACGCCATCGTGGTTATCGAGAACATCTCACGCTACATCGAAAAAGGCGAGAAGCCGATGGCGGCGGCGCTCAAGGGCGCAGGCGAAATCGGTTTTACCATCATCTCACTGACCTTCTCGCTGATTGCGGTACTGATTCCGCTGCTGTTTATGGGTGACATCGTCGGGCGTTTATTCCGCGAGTTTGCGATTACTCTGGCGGTGGCGATTTTAATCTCCGCCGTGGTGTCGCTGACGCTGACGCCGATGATGTGCGCGCGCATGCTGAGCCATGAATCGCTGCGCAAACAGAACCGCTTCTCCCGTGCCAGCGAGCGCTTTTTCGAACGCGTGATTGCCGCTTACGGGCACATGCTGGCTAAAGTACTGAACCACCCGTGGCTGACGCTTGGCGTGGCGCTCAGCACCCTGGCGCTGTCGATTATGCTGTGGATCTTTATCCCGAAGGGCTTCTTCCCGATTCAGGATAACGGCATCATTCAGGGTACTTTACAGGCACCTCAGTCCGCTTCGTTTGCCAGCATGGCCCAGCGTCAGGAGCAGGTTTCCGACATCATCCTGAAAGATCCGGCGGTTGAAAGCCTGACTTCCTTCGTCGGCGTCGATGGCACTAACCCGGCGCTCAACAGCGCACGCCTGCAAATCAACCTCAAGCCGCTGGCAGAGCGCGACGACCGCGTACAGAAAGTGATTCGTCGCCTGCAGCAGGCGATTGACCGCGTACCTGGCGTCGAGCTTTATCTGCAGCCGACGCAGGACCTGACCATTGATACCACCGTCAGCCGCACGCAGTACCAGTTCAGCCTGCAGGCTAATTCGCTGGATGCCCTAAGCGAATGGGTGCCGCAGCTCATGGCGGAGCTGCAAAAGCTGCCGCAGCTCGAAGACGTAAGCAGCGACTGGCAGGACAAAGGCCTGTCGGCCTATGTGAACGTTGACCGCGACAGCGCCAGCCGGCTTGGCATCAGCATGGCGGACGTCGATAATGCGCTGTATAACGCCTTCGGTCAGCGGCTAATTTCCACCATTTATACGCAATCCAACCAGTACCGCGTAGTGCTGGAGCACGACACCCGCGAAACGCCGGGGCTGTCGGCGCTGGATAACATCCGTATCACCAGCAGCAGCGGCAACGTTGTACCACTGAACGCCATTGCCAAAGTGGAAGAACGCTTTGCCCCCCTGTCGATTAACCACCTCGATCAGTTCCCGGTGACGACCATTTCCTTTAACGTCGCCCAGGATTCATCGCTGGGCGATGCGGTACAGGCCATCACCGATGCGGAAAAAGCGCTGAACCTTCCGACAGATATCCGTACCGAATTCCAGGGCAGTTCTCTGGCCTTCCAGGCCGCGCTCGGCAGCACCGTCTGGCTGGTTCTGGCTGCTGTCGTGGCGATGTATATCGTACTCGGCATTTTGTATGAGAGTTTCATTCACCCGATCACCATTCTCTCCACGCTGCCCACCGCGGGCGTCGGTGCGCTGTTGGCGCTATGGATTTCGGGGAGTGAACTCGACGTTATCGCCATCATCGGCATCATTCTGCTTATCGGTATCGTGAAGAAAAACGCCATCATGATGATCGACTTTGCGCTTGCCGCCGAACGGGAACAGGGCATGCCACCGCGTGAGGCGATTTATCAGGCCTGCCTGCTGCGCTTCCGCCCAATTCTGATGACCACGCTTGCCGCGCTGCTTGGGGCGCTGCCGCTGATGCTGAGTACCGGCGTTGGCGCTGAGCTGCGTCGCCCGCTGGGAATTGGCATGGTTGGCGGTTTGCTGGTGAGCCAGGTGCTGACGCTGTTTACAACACCGGTTATCTACCTGCTGTTCGATCGTCTGTCGCTGACCCTGAAACGCCATCTGCCATCGCGTGAAGAGGAGGCGTAAGTGAAGTTTTTCGCCCTCTTCATTTACCGGCCGGTGGCGACGATTTTAATTTCGCTCGCCATCACCCTCTGCGGCGCGCTGGGCTTCCGGTTATTGCCGGTGGCCCCGCTGCCGCAGGTGGATTACCCGGTGATCATGATCAGTGCCTCGCTGCCGGGCGCTTCGCCGGAAACCATGGCTTCATCGGTCGCCACGCCGCTTGAGCGCTCACTCGGCCGCATCGCCGGGGTCAACGAAATGACTTCGATGAGCTCGCTTGGCAGCACGCGCATCATTTTGCAGTTCGACTTTGACCGCGATATTAACGGTGCCGCACGCGACGTGCAGGCGGCAATCAACGCTGCGCAAAGCCTGCTGCCAACCGGTATGCCAGGCCGCCCTACTTACCGCAAAGCAAACCCGTCGGATGCACCGATCATGATCCTGACGCTGACCTCAGACACTTACTCTCAGGGCCAGCTTTACGATTACGCGTCAACGCAGCTGGCGCAAACCCTTTCGCAGATTGACGGCGTCGGCGATGTCGACGTCGGCGGCAGTTCCCTGCCCGCAGTGCGCGTCGATCTTAACCCGCAGGCGCTGTTCAATCAGGGCGTGTCTCTGGACGATGTACGTACGGCGATCGGCAACGCCAACGTACGTAAACCGCAGGGCGCCATTGAGGACAACAGCCAGCGCTGGCAGCTCGCCACCAACGATGAGCTGAAAACCGCCGCGGAATACAAGCCGCTGATAATCCACTACAACAACGGTGCCTCGGTGCGCCTGAGCGACGTTGCCAACGTCACCGACTCGGTGCAGGACGTCCGCAACGCCGGGATGACCAACGCCAAACCGGCTATCTTGCTGATGATCCGCAAACTGCCGGAAGCCAACATCATTGAGACCGTGAACGCCATTCGCGCCCAGTTGCCGGAGCTGAAAGAAACCATTCCGGCGGCCATCGATTTGCAAATCGCTCAGGACCGGTCGCCCACCATTCGCGCCTCGCTTGATGAAGTGGAACAGGCGCTGGTGATTTCGGTCGCGCTGGTGATTCTGGTCGTGTTCCTGTTCCTGCGCTCGGGCCGTGCGACGCTTATCCCCGCCGTCGCCGTACCGGTATCGCTGGTCGGCACCTTTGCCGCGATGTATTTGTGCGGGTTCAGCCTCAATAACCTGTCGTTAATGGCGTTAACCATTGCCACCGGCTTTGTAGTGGACGACGCCATCGTGGTGCTGGAAAACATTTCTCGCCACGTGGAAGCAGGCATGAAGCCAATGCAAGCCGCACTCCAGGGGAGCCGGGAAGTCGGGTTTACCGTCCTGTCGATGAGCCTGTCGCTGGTCGCCGTTTTCCTGCCGCTGCTGCTGATGGGCGGATTGCCGGGGAGACTGTTGCGGGAGTTTGCCGTGACGCTCTCCGTCGCTATCGGCATTTCGCTTGCCGTATCGCTCACGCTGACGCCGATGATGTGCGGCTGGATGCTTAAATCGTCCCGCAAGCACCAGCCAACGCGCGATCGGGGCTTTGGTCGCGTGCTGGTCGCGATGCAACGTGGTTACGGCAAATCCCTGAAATGGGTGCTGAACCATGCCCGCCTCGTTGGCGTGGTGCTGCTTGGCACTATCGCCCTGAACGTCTGGCTCTATATCTCCATTCCGAAAACCTTCTTCCCGGAGCAGGACACCGGGGTGGTGATGGGCAACATTCAGGCGGATCAGAGCATCTCTTTCCAGGCGATGCGCGGCAAACTGCAGGACTTCATGAAAATCATTCGTGAAGACAAAGCGGTAGATAACGTCACCGGCTTTACCGGTGGTTCACGCGTAAACAGCGGAATGATGTTTATCACCCTGAAGCCACGCGACGAGCGCAACGAAACGGCGCAGCAGGTCATTGACCGGTTGCGTAAAAAGCTCGCCAAAGAGCCCGGCGCAAACCTGTTTCTGATGGCGGTGCAGGACATCCGCGTGGGCGGACGCCAGGCGAATGCAGGCTATCAGTACACGCTGCTGTCCGATAATCTCGCCGATCTGCGGGAGTGGACGCCGAAAATCACCAAGGCGCTATCGGCGCTACCCGATCTCACCGACGTGAACTCTGACCAACAGGATAACGGTGCGGAAATGGATCTGGTGTATGACCGGGAAACCATGTCGCGGCTTGGCATCAGCGTCGAAGACGCCAATAGCCTGCTGAATAACGCCTTTGGTCAGCGGCAGATTTCCACTATTTACCAGCCGCTCAACCAGTACAAGGTGGTGATGGAGGTCGACCCGGTTTACACCCAGGATATCAGCGCCCTTAACCAGATGTTCGTGATTAACAGCGAAGGCAAAACCATTCCGCTTTCTTACTTCGCGAAATGGCAACCGGCTAATGCGCCGCTCTCCGTCAATCATCAGGGCCTGTCGGCGGCCTCAACTATCTCCTTCAACCTGCCGACGGGCAAATCCCTGTCGGAGGCGAGCGATGCCATCGACAGAACGATGACGCAGCTTGGCGTGCCGCAAACTATCCGTGGCAGCTTCGCGGGGACGGCGCAGGTATTCCAGCAGACCATGAACTCTCAGGTGATCCTGATTATTGCGGCGATCCTGACGGTGTATATCGTGCTGGGGATGCTGTATGAGAGCTACGTTCATCCTTTAACGATCCTCTCCACCCTGCCGTCAGCGGGCGTCGGCGCGCTGCTGGCGCTGGAGCTGTTTGGTGCACCGTTCAGCCTGATTGCGCTCATCGGGATCATGCTGCTGATTGGTATCGTGAAAAAAAATGCCATCATGATGGTCGACTTTGCGCTGGAGGCGCAGCGCAACGGCGATCTGGCGCCTGAAGACGCCATTTTCCAGGCCTGCCTGCTGCGCTTCAGGCCAATAATGATGACCACTTTGGCGGCGTTGTTTGGCGCTCTGCCGCTGGTGTTGTCCGGCGGAGACGGCTCAGAGCTGCGTCAGCCGCTGGGGATAACCATCGTCGGCGGTCTGGTGATGAGCCAGCTTCTGACGCTGTATACCACCCCGGTGGTGTATCTGTTCTTCGATCGCCTGCGGCTGCGTTTCACGCGTAAATCTCATCAACCGGTAACTGAGTAACTATGGAAGAGCTGCCCGCCAGCGTACGCTGGCAACTGTGGATTGTGGCGTTTGGCTTCTTTATGCAGGCGCTGGATACCACCATCGTCAACACCGCCCTGCCCTCAATGGCGAAGAGCCTCGGGGAGAGCCCGCTGCATATGCATATGGTCGTCGTTGCCTATGTACTGACGGTGGCGGTGATGCTCCCCGCCAGCGGCTGGCTGGCGGACCGCGTTGGCGTACGCAATATCTTTTTCACCGCCATCGTGCTGTTCACCGCCGGGTCGATATTCTGCGCCGGGGCCAACACCCTGAATGAACTGGTGATGGCCCGCGTGTTGCAGGGATTTGGCGGCGCCATGATGGTGCCGGTCGGCAGGCTCACGGTGATGAAAATCGTGCCACGCGAACAGTACATGGCAGCGATGACCTTCGTCACGATCCCGGGCCAGGTCGGACCGCTGGTTGGCCCGGCGCTCGGCGGTATTCTGGTGGAGTACGCCTCCTGGCACTGGATTTTCCTGATTAACATTCCGGTGGGCATCATCGGGGCCATCGCCACGCTGTGGCTCATGCCGAACTACACCCTGCAAACCCGGCGCTTTGACCTTTCCGGATTCTTTATGCTGGCACTGGGCATGGCAACCCTGACCCTGGCGCTGGACGGCCAGAAAGGCCTTGGCATTTCACCTATGATGCTGGCCTTATTGATTGTTGCGGGCCTGCTGGCGCTGCTGTTCTATCTCTGGCATGCCCGCAATAATGAGAATGCGCTGTTCAGCCTTCATTTATTCAAAACCCACACTTTCTCGCTCGGCCTGGCGGGCAGCTTCGCCGGACGCATCGGCAGCGGCATGCTGCCGTTTATGACGCCGGTTTTCCTGCAAATTGGCCTCGGCTTTTCGCCGTTCCACGCCGGGCTGATGATGATCCCGATGGTGCTGGGCAGCATGGGGATGAAGCGCATGGTGGTGCAGGTGGTTAATCGTTTTGGCTATCGCCGGGTATTGATCAGCGCCACGCTCGGGCTCGCCGCCATCAGCCTGCTGTTTATGACGGTGGCGCTGATGGGCTGGTACTGGCTGCTGCCTCTCGTGCTGTTCCTGCAAGGGATGATCAACTCCAGCCGTTTCTCCTCGATGAACACCCTGACGCTGAAGGATTTGCCGGACGATCTCGCCAGTAGCGGCAACAGCATGCTGTCGATGGTGATGCAGCTTTCAATGAGTATCGGCGTGACGGTAGCCGGCCTGCTGCTCGGCATGTACGGCCAGCACCATATCAGCATCGACAGCGCGGTTTCCCATCAGGTCTTTTTGTACACTTACCTCAGCATGGCGGCGATCGTTGCGCTTCCGGCGTTGATTTTCGCCCGCGTGCCTGACGACACCAGTAAAAACGTAATCATTGCACGACGCAAAAGGAGCGAACCGTGAAAGTCTGGCGCCCAGGCATTACCGCGAAGCTGTTTCTCGCCATTCTCACCACCTGCATCGTGCTGCTGATCAGCATGCACTGGGCGGTGCGCCTGAGCTTTGAGCACGGATTTATCGATTACATCAAGCGCGGCAACGAGCAGCGTTTACAGCTGTTAAGCGATGCGCTTGCCGAGCAGTACGCGACGCACAATAACAACTGGCGCTTCCTGCGCGGCAATGACCGCTTTATCTTCCAGATCCTGCGCTCGTTCGAACATGACGGCCCTGATGATAAACGCGGTCCAGGAGCAGGCCCGGACGATCGTCGCGGCCCGCCTGAAATGCCCCCCCACGGCTGGCGCACCCAGTTCTGGGTAGTTGACCAGAATGCCAAAGTGCTGGTTGGCCCACGTTCACCGGTGCCAAAGGATGGAACCCGCCGCGGCATCGTAGTGAACGGCATCGAAGTTGGCGCCGTCATCGCTTCACCGGTGGAAAGGCTGACCCGCAATACCGACATTAACTTTGACCGTCAGCAGCGCCGCACCAGCTGGCTTATTGTGGCACTGGCAACCTTGCTGGCTGCTCTCGCCACCTTCCCGCTGGCGCGTGGGCTGCTCGCCCCGGTAAAACGTCTTGTGGAAGGCACCCACCGGCTGGCCGCAGGAGATTTCTCGACTCGTGTCGCCGCGACCGGAACCGATGAACTGGGGCGTCTGGCGCAGGACTTTAACCAGCTGGCAAGCACGCTGGAGCGCAATCAGCAGATGCGCCGCGACTTTATGGCAGACATTTCCCACGAGCTGCGCACCCCGCTGGCCGTGCTGCGCGGCGAGCTGGAAGCTATTCAGGATGGCGTGCGGAAATTCACCCCGGAATCGGTGGCTTCGCTGCAGGCAGAAGTTGGCACGCTTACCAAGCTGGTGGACGATCTCCATCAGCTGTCGATGTCCGACGAAGGCGCATTGGCCTATCAGAAAACCTCGCTGGACATCATCTCGCTGCTGGAGATGGCTGCGGGCGCTTTCCGCGAGCGCTTTGCCAGCCGCGGGCTGAATATCAGCCTCAAGCTGCCGGAACGCGCGATGGTGTTTGGCGACCGGGATCGCCTGATGCAGCTGTTTAACAACCTGCTGGAAAACAGCCTCCGCTATACCGATCCCGACGGCCAGCTGCAAATCTCGGCGGAAAGAACGGGCCATAATCTGATCCTGACCTTCGCCGACAGCGCCCCTGGCGTCACCGATGAACAACTGCAAATGCTCTGCGAACGTTTCTACCGCACTGAAGGCTCACGCAACCGCGCCAGCGGTGGCTCGGGCCTGGGGCTTGCTATCTGCGTGAACATCGTCGCCGCCCACGGTGGCCAGCTTCGCGCCGTGCATTCGCCTTTTGGTGGGGTTAGCATTAAAGTAGATTTACCTCTGGACCGCGACTTACCGGGAACCGTATGACCGAATTACCGATTGATGATAAAACCCCGCGCATCCTGATTGTTGAGGACGAGCCAAAACTGGGCCAGCTGCTGA
Organism: Scandinavium sp.; assembly: GCF_032012665.1. Classification (NCBI taxonomy): domain Bacteria; kingdom Pseudomonadati; phylum Pseudomonadota; class Gammaproteobacteria; order Enterobacterales; family Enterobacteriaceae; genus Scandinavium; species Scandinavium sp. The sequence goes on along the minus strand of NZ_DALZVG010000013.1, from coordinate 11,462 downwards.
TTGATTATCTGCTGGCCGCCAACTACGCGCCGACGCTGATTAATCATGGCGATAAGGTGCTGAATTATGTCCATCAGACGCCGCCGGATCTGATCCTACTCGATCTGATGCTGCCGGGCACAGACGGGCTGACGCTGTGCCGTGAAATCCGCCGCTTCTCCGAAGTACCCATCGTCATGGTGACCGCTAAAATCGAGGAGATTGACCGCCTGCTGGGGCTGGAAATTGGCGCAGACGATTACATCTGCAAACCTTACAGCCCACGAGAAGTGGTGGCGCGCGTCAAAACCATTCTGCGCCGCTGCCGCCCTCACCGTGAACTGCAGGCCATGGATGCGGAAAGCCCGCTTATCGTCGATGAAAGTCGCTTCCAGGCCTCATGGCGAAACAAGCTGCTGGACTTAACGCCGGCGGAGTTTCGCCTGCTGAAAACGCTGTCTCAGGAGCCGGGCAAAGTCTTTTCGCGCGAACAGTTGCTCAATCATTTATATGACGACTACCGTGTGGTGACCGACCGCACCATCGACAGCCACATCAAAAACCTGCGCCGCAAGCTCGAAGCACAGGATGCCGAGCAGTCTTTTATTCGCGCGGTGTACGGCGTGGGCTATCGCTGGGAAGCGGATTCCTGCCGTTTTGCTTAGGTTTTGCCGGGAGGCGCTGACGCTTACCCGGCCTACGATTTTCTGTAGGCCCGTGCAAATGAAGTGCCGCCGGGCATAGCCTCAAAGCAAAAGGTTTACTCCCCTGCCCCGCGGCGCTACAATTCCCGCCCTTAATGTAGGGGAACCTCCCCGCCCGCTCCGTCCGTGAGCGAGTCTGACCTGTCATCAGAACGAGAAAATCATGTTTAAACCGGAACTCCTTTCCCCGGCGGGAACGCTGCAAAATATGCGTTACGCTTTCGCCTATGGCGCCGATGCTGTTTACGCGGGCCAGCCGCGCTACTCCCTGCGCGTGCGCAACAACGAATTCAACCACGAGAATTTGCAGCTGGGTATCAACGAAGCCCACGCGCTCGGTAAAAAATTCTACGTCGTGGTGAACATTGCGCCGCACAACGCAAAGCTGAAAACGTTTATTCGCGACCTGCAGCCGGTGGTGGAAATGGGGCCGGATGCGCTGATCATGTCTGACCCTGGCCTGATCATGCTGGTGCGCGAGCACTTCCCTCAGATGGATATTCACCTCTCCGTACAGGCGAACGCCGTCAACTGGGCGACCGTGAAGTTCTGGAAACAGATGGGCCTGACCCGCGTGATCCTCTCCCGCGAGCTGTCGCTGGAAGAAATCGAAGAGATCCGCACCCAGGTCCCGGACATGGAGATTGAAATCTTCGTCCACGGCGCGCTGTGCATGGCCTATTCCGGCCGCTGCCTGCTTTCCGGCTATATCAACAAGCGCGACCCGAACCAGGGCACCTGCACCAACGCCTGCCGCTGGGAATATAACGTTCAGGAAGGCAAAGAGGACGATATCGGCAACATCGTGCACAAGCATGAGCCGATCCCGGTGCAAAATATCGAGCCGACCCTTGGTGAAGGCCAGCCGACCGACAGCGTATTTATGATTGAAGAAGCCAAGCGTCCGGGTGAATACATGACCGCTTTCGAAGACGAGCACGGCACCTATATCATGAACTCCAAAGATCTGCGCGCCATCGCGCACGTGGAGCGCCTGACGCAGATGGGCGTGCACTCCCTGAAAATTGAAGGCCGTACCAAATCCTATTACTACTGCGCCCGCACCGCGCAGGTGTATCGCAAGGCCATCGACGATGCCGCTGCGGGTAAGCCTTTTGACGAATCATTGCTGGAAACCCTCGAAGGGTTGGCGCACCGCGGCTACACCGAGGGCTTCCTGCGCCGGCACACCCATGACAGCTATCAGAACTACGAGCATGGCTATTCCGTATCCGAGCGCCAGCAGTTTGTGGGCGATTTCACCGGCGAGCGCAAAGGCAACCTCGCCGCCGTGGCGGTAAAAAATAAGTTCCTCAAAGGCGACAGCCTGGAGCTGATGACCCCGCAGGGCAACGTGAACTTCGTGCTGGAGCACATGGAAAACAGCAAAGGCCAGCCGACCGACGTCGCGCCAGGCGACGGTCATACGGTGTGGATCCCGGTCCCGGAAGAGATCAGCCTCGACTATGCGCTATTGATGCGCAACTTCGTGGGACAGCAAACCACCGTGAATCCTCACGCGAAGTGATTTAGCATAGTTATTTTTTCGTTGTGGGAAAATTCTTAGAATCGGATCACATACCGCTTCGCTTGATAAGGGTATTATCCGAGGCGCTGAAAAACATAACCCATAAATGCTAGCTGTACCAGGAACCACCTCCTTAGCCTGCGTAATCTCCCTTACGCGGGCTAATTTTTTTGTTTTAACACGATGGGCCGTACAGCTGCGCTAGCGCTGAAATGTGATGTGAACAGTTCCGCTCTCAGCCGTTTGCGAAGTGACCTTATAACCGGCCTCCAGACCACGCAGATCGTCCCACAGACGTATGCCACCTCCGAGAAGAATGGGAGTAATGGCAACGTGAAGGCGGTCGATGAGTCCGGCTCTGAGATAGTCGCGAACAATTGTCGGTCCGCCACCTATGCGAACATCCCTGCCCCTGGCGACTGCTGCTGCACGCTTCAGCGCATCGGCCGGCGATGCCGTAATGAAGTGGAAAGTGGTTCCACCGCTCATTTCAATAGCAGGCCGTGGCTTGTTTGTCAGGACGAAGACCGGATAGTGAAATGGAGGCTCATCTCCCCACCATCCCTTCCAGTTCGGATCGTCGGGATAGTTGTGCAGTCCAAACTTACCGGCTCCCATGATCTCTGCCCCGACGTTCTCAAAGTAGTCCTTCGCATAATCATCGTCCAGGCCAGTAGTGCCCTGGCCACTGGTGTCATGGAGAACGCGCTCCCGAAAAGTCCGGGTAGCAACATAAGCCCCCACCAGGCGCGACCAGTCCTCGCCGAAGGGCTTTTCTGGAGTTTGATCCGTCGTGGTGGCGAAACCATCGAGCGAGATTATAAGATCAGCACGAACCAACATATAAATCCTCCAGGTATTAAGGTTAATGTTACGTAAAGATTCTCCCGGCACTGCTACATTCAGCCTGTGCGATCGCCATGAGAATTTCAATGCCTCGGGCACTATTTCCAGCCCTTCCTGATGATATAAAAATCAATCCCCAAAATAATGACAGAGGGTTGCGTCCTCCTTGTTTAAGGATAGTGTTGCATCGACCCATTAACTCACAGCCCTTGGCGGGCTTATTTTTTTGTCTGCTATTCAGCCCCATTTCAGCCTATTCCCCAGGCGCATCCCTGCTTCCTGCGTTACACTTTTATCATGTTGAATAAATGGATAAAAAGATGACTGACTTTCCACCTGGCTTACTGATCCTGAACGGCAAAGGCGCGGGCAATCCAGAGCTGCGCGAAGCCATTAACCAGCTTCGCGATGAGGGCGTGGAGATCCACGTGCGGGTGACATGGGAGAAAGGGGATGCCGCTCGCTATCTTGAAGAAGCCTGTGAGCTGGGCGTGGCGACGGTGATCGCAGGCGGCGGCGACGGCACGATCAATGAAGTGGCGACGGCGTTAATTCACTGCAAACACCCGCATACGCCGGCGCTCGGCCTTTTACCGCTAGGCACTGCCAACGATTTTGCCACCAGCGTCGGTGTACCTGGCGAACTGGATAAAGCGCTGAAGCTGGCGATGGCGGGAAATGCCGCGGCTATCGATATCGCCCGGGTGAACGAAAAAACCTGCTTTATCAATATGGCGACCGGCGGTTTCGGGACGAGAATTACCAGCGAGACGCCAGAAAAGCTGAAGGCAGCGCTGGGCGGCGTCTCTTATCTGATTCACGGTCTGATGCGGCCTGATACGCTGAAAGCCGACCGCTGTGAAATTCGTGGAGAAGGATTCCACTGGCAAGGCGACGCACTGGTGATAGGCATTGGCAACGGGCGTCAGGCCGGAGGCGGCCAGCAGCTTTGCCCGGACGCACTCATTAATGACGGCCTGCTTCATCTGCGCATCTTTACCGGCGAAGAACTGCTTCCGGCTCTGCTCACCACGCTTTCAAGCCCGCAGGAGAGCCCTAACCTGATTGATGGCGTGTCGTCGTGGTTTGAAATTTCCGCCCCGCACGACATCACGTTTAACCTGGACGGCGAGCCGGTGAGCGGCCGGGAATTTCGTATCGAGATTTTGCCGCACGCTCTGAAATGCCGCCTGCCGCCAGGCTGCCCTTTACTGCGCTAGCGGCGAAAAAAGCCTCCCAAATTCAGGAGGCTTTTTTCAGCAGGCGATCAGGCGATGGTGACTTTTTCGTCCAGATAAACATCCTGCACCGAGTTTATCAGCTTCACGCCCTCAGCCATCGATTTCTTAAACGCTTTGCGACCAAGAATAAGTCCCATACCGCCCGCACGTTTATTAATCACCGCCGTGCGAACCGCGTCGGCCTGATCATTATCCCCGGCAGCACCGCCGGAGTTAATTAACCCGGCGCGCCCCATATAGCAGTTTGCCAGCTGGTAACGCACCAGATCGATAGGATTGTCGGTGGTGAGCTTGCTGTAAACGCGCTCATCGGTGTAGCCGAAATTGACGGCCTTGTAGCCACCGTTATTTTCCGCCATTTTTTGCTTCACGATATCGGCGCCGATAGTGGTCGCAAGGTGGTTGGCCTGTCCGGTCAAATCCGCCGAAACGTGATAGTCGACGCCGTCTTTCTTAAAGGCAGAATTTCGCAGGTAGGCCCACAGTACCGTCACCATCCCCAGCTCGTGCGCACGTTCAAAGGCGGCTGAAATCTCCTCAATCTGGCGACGAGACTCTTCCGAACCAAAATAGATAGTCGCCCCAACGGCCACCGCGCCCATGTTAAAAGCCTGCTCGACGCTGGCATAGAGGGTTTGATCGAAGGTGTTCGGGTAGCTCAGCGTTTCATTGTGGTTGAGCTTCACGAGGAAAGGAATGCGGTGCGCATAGCGGCGCGATACGCTCGCCAGCACGCCATAAGTGGAGGCCACACAGTTACAGCCTGCCTCAATCGCCAGCTCGACAATGTTTTTCGGGTCAAAATAGAGCGGATTTGCCGCAAACGATGCGCCCGCAGAGTGCTCAACGCCCTGGTCTACCGGTAAAATAGAGAGATAGCCGGTGCCCGCCAGGCGGCCGGTGTTGTACAGCGTCTGCATGTTCCGCAGCACGGCAGGTGGGCGGTTATTGTCGATCATCACGCGGTCAACATAATCGGGACCGGGAAGATAAAGCTGCCCGGACGGAATGGTCATACAACGATGCTGTAAAAGGCTGTCGGCGTCTTTGCCAAGCAACTGCGCAATATCAGTCATAGCGATAACTCCCGTAAGTGCCCGTAAAAACGAGCATGAATGTCCTGGGCCTGATTTCAGGCAACCCTAAGCCTGGACCTCTGGACCTGATTTTTCCAGCCTATTCGTGCGCTTTTAAGCACAATCCGCTGGCACGATTCAGGTGCAGAAAAGTGTTAAGTCGCTCAAGGAATCATCTCAAAGGTATTTTAAAGGTATTATTCAATGGTAGTGTGCAGGCGTACCTTACCTGTCATGAAGGATTTAAAGATGAAAACTACGGTAAAGCTGTCGTTCATGATGTTCGTAGAGTGGTTTATCTGGGGCGCATGGTTCGTGCCATTGTGGCTGTGGCTCAGTAAAAATGGCTTCAGCGCCGGGGAAATCGGCTGGTCTTACGCCTGTACCGCCATCGCCGCGATCCTCTCGCCTATCCTCGTCGGCTCGCTGACGGACCGCTTCTTCCCGGCGCAGAAAGTGCTGGCCGTGCTGATGTTCGCAGGCGCCATCCTGATGTACTTCGCCGCACAGCAAACCACCTTCAGCGGCTTCTTCCCGCTGCTGCTGGCCTACTCGCTCACCTATATGCCGACCATCGCTTTGACTAACAGCATCGCGTTTTCCCACGTGCCGGACGTCGAGCGTGACTTCCCGCGCATCCGCGTGATGGGCACCATCGGCTGGATTGGCTCGGGGCTGGTGTGCGGATTCTTACCGCAGATGATGGGTTATAACGATATTTCGCCAACCAGCATTCCATTGCTGATTACCGCAGGCAGCTCCGCGCTGCTCGGCGTGTTCGCGCTGTTCCTGCCGGATACGCCACCGAAGAGCACCGGCAAGCTGAGCCTGAAGGTGATGCTTGGCCTGGACGCGCTGGTCCTGCTGCGCGATAAAAACTTCCTCGTCTTTTTCTTCTGCTCTTTCCTGTTCGCGATGCCGCTGGCGTTCTATTACATCTTCGCCAACGGCTATTTGACGGAAGTGGGCATGCATAATGCCACCGGCTGGATGACCCTCGGTCAGTTCTCCGAGATCTTCTTTATGCTGGCGCTGCCGTTCTTCACTAAACGCTTTGGTATTAAAAAGGTATTATTACTGGGCTTAATCACCGCAGCGATTCGCTATGGCTTCTTCGTCTACGGTGGCGCAGAACATTACTTCACCTACGGCCTGCTTTTCCTCGGTATTTTGCTGCACGGCGTGAGCTACGATTTTTACTACGTCACGGCCTATATCTACGTGGATAAAAAAGCGCCGGTGCAGATGCGCAACGCCGCGCAGGGCCTGATTACGCTCTGCTGTCAGGGCTTCGGCAGCCTGCTCGGCTACCGTCTGGGCGGGGTGATGATGGAAAAAATGTTCGCCTATAAGGAGCCCGTTAACGGACTGACCTTTAACTGGGCCGGAATGTGGACCTTCGGTGCGGTGATGATCGCGGTGATTGCCGTGCTGTTTATGATGTTCTTCCGTGAATCGGGCAAAGAGATTACCGCCATCCACGTCGACACCGACGAACGCGATATGGCGATGACACATGAGGAAGTGAAATGAAACACCAACGAATTCTCGGCGCCCTCTATGGGCAGGCGTTAGGCGATGCGATGGGTATGCCTTCTGAGCTGTGGCCGCGTTCCCGCGTGAAGGCGCACTTCGGGTGGATTGACCGTTTTCTCGATGGTCCGGCGGAAAATAACGCCGCCTGCTACTTCAAACGCGCAGAGTTTACCGACGACACCTCAATGGCGCTGTGCCTGGCCGACGCGCTAATCGAATGCGACGGTGAAATCGTCCCGGACGTCATCGGTCGCCACATCCTGGCATGGGCTGAGGGCTTCGACGCGTTCAATAAAAACGTGCTCGGCCCGACGTCAAAAATTGCGCTGAATGCGATCCGCGACGGCAAGCCGGTCAGCCAGCTTGAGAACAACGGCGTGACTAACGGCGCGGCGATGCGGGTTTCCCCACTCGGCTGCGTGCTGCCAACGGCAAATCTGGATGCCTTTATTGATGATGTCGCGCAGGCCTCCAGCCCGACGCACAAATCCGATCTCGCCCTCGCTGGCGCCGTGGCCATTGGCTGGGCGGTTTCCCGCGCGATTGACGGTGAAAGCTGGCAGAACATTGTCGATGCGCTACCGTCCATCGCCCACCACGCACAGGAAAAACGCGTCACCACTTTCAATGCTTCTCTTGCGATGCGCATTGAGCTGGCGCTTAAAACGGTGCGTGAAGCCCACGGCGTGGAATCCGCCTGCGAGCAGCTCTACCAGCTGGTTGGCGCGGGCACCAGCACCATTGAATCGGTAGCCTGTGCAATTGCAATGGTGGAGCTGGCCGAAACCGATCCGAACCGCTGCGCCATCCTCTGCGCAAACCTCGGCGGCGACACCGACACCATCGGCGCAATGGCAACCGCTATCTGCGGCGCGCTGCACGGCATCGGCGGCATTGACCCCGCGCTGAAGCGAGAGCTGGACGAAGTGAATCAGCTCGACTTTGGCCGCTACGCCGATGCCCTGCTGCAGTTCCGTCAACGGCGGGAGGAAAAATGCTGAGTGACAAACTGAGTCAGCTTCGCCAGCAGCGCCCGGTGACGGTGATCGGCTCGGCGGTGATTGACGTCATCGCCGACGCCTACGCCCTGCCCTGGCGCGGCTGCGATATCGAGCTCCGGCAGCAAAGCGTGAATATTGGCGGCTGTGCATTGAACGTCGCCGTGGCGCTGAAGCGTCTGGATATCGATGCCTGCAATGCCCTGCCGCTGGGCCAGGGCGTCTGGGCTGACATCGTGCGTAACAATCTGCACAAGCAGGGCATCACCAGCGTGATTGAAACCGACAGAGGTGATAACGGCTGGTGCCTGGCGCTGGTTGAACCCGACGGTGAGCGTACCTTCATGTCCTTTACCGGCGTGGAAAACGCATGGACGAATGAATGGCTGGCACGCCTGCCGCGCCATGCCGACGGTCTGGTTTATCTTTCCGGCTATCAGCTCACCGCCTCCTGCGCGGATTTGCTGATTGGCTGGCTGGCGTCGACGCCAGGCGTCACTGCGCTTATCGATTTCGGGCCGCGTATTGCTGATATTCCACCGGAGCGCTTCGCCCGCATCATGGCCTGCAAGCCGCTTATCACCCTGAACCGTCAGGAAGCGGAGATCGTGGCTGAACTTTACCAGCTTCCCGACGAGACTGAAGCGCTGGGCAAAGCGTGGCTGGAACGCTGGCATGCCCCGCTGATTGTCAGGCAGGACAAAGATGGCGCGTGGTATTTCAGTGAGAAAGGCTGCGGGCAAGCAGCGGCATTTCCGACGACGGTGGTCGACACCATCGGGGCGGGTGACAGCCACGCGGGCGGCGTGCTGGCCGGTTTAGCGGCGGGCTGGTCTTTAAACGAAGCGGTGACGCTGGGCAATGCGGTGGCATCGTGGGTGGTAAGCCATCGCGGCGGCGACTGTGCGCCGACGCGCGACGAACTACTCCTCACACACAAACACATATAAATCACTGCGGCAGTAGCTGATGCTGTACTCAATCGGCCGCTGCTGCTGGTCCAGCGCCACCTGTTTAATCACCAGCACCGGAATTTTGTCATCCATTTTGATGTGCGACTGAAACTCGGCGTCCGGCATCCGGGCGCTGACCCGCGAGCGGGTACGCTGCGGATAAATATGCTGGCTGTGGAAGTAGTCATAAAGCGAAATGCCGATCTCGTCTGCATCCGCAATCAGATGCGACGGCACCCACGACTCCTCAATGGACACCGCCTCTTCATCGACATAGCGAATGCGCTTGAGTAGAAACACATCGCTTTTTGGCTCTATCGCCAGTTGCTCAGCCACTTCAGCCGGGCATTCCACCACGCGCTTGTTGACCCACAGCGTATCCGGCTTTTTCCCGCGCAGCACCACCTGCTGAGAAAACCCGCGCGCCTCTTTCAAAGAATACTCAAAGATGTTGTTGATCTGCGTACCATAGCCGCGGGCACGCGTCACCACGCCCTCGTCTTCGAGAGTCTGCATCGCCTTGCGCACGGTGATGCGCGATACCCCGGTGAGCTGGCTGAGATCGCGCTCGCCGGGCAGAATATTGCCGTGCTCCAGCCAGCCGCTGCGCACTGCGTTCTTCACCGTTTCGGCAAACTTCAGGTACAGCGGCGTGTTGTCGGCGGCGGCGATGCGCTCATTCAGTTGAGCAAGAAGCCGGGTATGCGCTTGTTCCATCTCTGATAATCCTTGCAGACAGTTTCAGCCAGTATACTACCACCAGGCGTGAAAATGATGCACCGGACCGATCCCATTCCCCACCTCCAGCGAGTCGGCTTTTGCGAGCGCCGCAGAGAGCCAGCGTTTCGCCTCCGGCACCGTTTCCAGCCAGCCTGAATGTCGTGGACGCAGCGCGGCTAACGCCGCTGACAAGGTACATCCGGTCCCATGGGTATTTTTCGTTGGTACTCGCGGTGCGGTGAAGCGATGTTCCCCTTCGGCGGTAAACAGCCAGTCCGGGCTTTCCGCATCGTCCAGATGCCCGCCCTTCATCAGCACCGCCTCGCAGCCCAGAGCCCGCAGCGCACGTCCCTGCTCCAGCATCTCCCGCTCGTTTTGAGCGTGTGGCGCATCCAGTAACGCAGCGGCTTCCGGCAGATTCGGCGTGATTAGCGAAACCTGCGGCAACAGCCTTTTACGCAGGGTTTCAACCGCCGATTCAGAGAGCAGCGGATCGCCGCTTTTCGCCAGCATTACCGTATCCAGCACCACGTTCTGGATCTGGTATCGCGCGAGCCTTTCCGCGACGGCTTCCACAATATCGGTTTCCGCCAGCATCCCTATTTTGGTGGTGTCGATTCGCACATCGCTGAGCACCGAGTCGAGCTGTGCGGCGACAAAGTCAGGTTCAATACGGTACACCGACTGCACACCACGGGTGTTCTGCGCCACCAGCGCAGTAATGACCGAACAGCCATAAGCACCCAGCGCTGAAAACGTTTTAAGATCGGCCTGAATACCCGCGCCGCCGCTCGGATCCGTGCCGGCGATAGTTAAGGCGTTAATCCGCTTCATGCCTGGCCCTCCCCATACAGCGCATCAAGGAACACAGCGACAAAACTTCCCGGCCCGGCGCTGTTTTCCGTCGCCAGGCTTCCGGCCCGTTTCATTATTCCGCAGGCTGCTGCCACGTTGTCGAGCCTGTCGCCCGGCAAAGCGCAGCTTGCCACCACTACCGCTGATAAAGCGCAGCCGGTACCGACCACGCGCGTCATCAACGACGAACCTCCGGTAACCATCAGCGTTCGCCGTCCGTCGGTGACGTAATCCACCTCACCCGTTACCGCCACAACGGTAGAAATTTGCCGGGCCAGCGCCTGTGCCGCGGGCAATGCCGCCGCCGCGGTGTCCGTGGTATCTACACCCCGTCCGCCCAGGCTCATCCCTGCCAGCGCCATAATTTCAGAAGCATTGCCGCGAATCGCCGCAGGTTTCAGTGCCAGCAGCTGATGGCAAAATTCAGTCCGCAGCGCCAGCGCGCCAACGGCAACAGGATCCAGCGTCCAGGGTTTATTGTTCGCGCTCGCACTTTCCACAGCAAGACGCATTGCCAACGCACGTTCTTTCGTCAGCGTGCCGACGTTAATCAGCAACGCATCCGCCATTGCGACAAACTGGCGAGCCTCATCAGCGTCAATCACCATCGCCGGAGAAGCGCCGATAGCCAGTAAAACGTTGGCGGTAAAAGTCTGCACGACGTCATTGGTCATACAGTGAACGAGCGGCGAGCGGGAACGAAAAAGGTGTGAAGTATGCGCAACGAGCGCGGGGTTTAGCAGGTCAGCTTGCATGGTTCGCTCCTGCCAGACGGTGAAGAAGCGATACCCGATGAGGGTTCTGACTTCCCTACGCTGGCATTATCCAGATCAGGTAATACGGGTATTTCTCAGCCCATCAGCGATGGGGCACCCCGAGTCATGAAGATTGAATCTCTATACTTTTTGCCAGCTTAGGGGAAGTTGCTTGCTGACGCAAGCCCGCCCATACGCTCCTCCTATGCTCAAACTTGGACTGACCCCACGCCCGTAGACAAATTCTGTCCTCACGACGAGGCCTGTTCGA
>NZ_DALZVG010000012.1:0-112133 GCF_032012665.1 Scandinavium sp. | reverse complement strand
GGTTCGATGATTCGCCGCAAGCGGCTCACCCTTCGGGCCAGCGCAAAAAACGCGCTGTTCAAACGCCTTCGGCGTTAGTCCGAGTCCGGGCACCACTATTTAAAGAACCCGCCCAAAAGGCGGGTTTTTGCTTTTGTGCTTCCGGACTCTGCATCGAATTGGTTCGATGATTCGCCGCAAGCGGCTCACCCTTCGGGCCAGCGCAAAAAACGCGCAATCGATACAACTAATCGGTTTCAACATTTTCTTAGCTTATCGTTTTAATCGATCAATAATGAATATTCGATCGTTTTTGACAATCAAAACGCGAAAGCGTAGGATCTGATCTACTCTATAAGTTATTTACCGTTTTCCTGTCGCCATTTTCATTATTAATAACCGTAATTTATTTCCAACAATTCCTTAACATACTGTGCGATCGATACCCCACAGTCAGCATCATATGAAAGTCTGGAGTAATCTGTGATCGAGAGTTTGAATTTCAGAAGGCCAATTAACATTTGCTTCTCGGTCATAGCCGCGACGTTTATTTTAGTCAGCCTTCTGATTGCCCATTTACAATGGTCAGCATCTGAAGAGGCCTACAAAAAACAAAACAGGGTATATATCAACAATATAGCTGCATTTATGGATACGTATCTGGGTGGCTATCAGAATAGCGTAAGGGAAATGGCGAGAATTGCTGCTGACCAACATAAATTTGAAGACGACGCTGACGGCAGTCGTGAGCTGAGAAGCTGGATGATCGAGCGCCTGCGCATCTTGCCGGATGCAATCTCAATCATTCATGCGGATAGCCAGGGGCGTTTCATTCGCTTGCCCTATATTGAAGGTGCTTCCAGCTGGGATCCACGCAAGGAGCCCTGGTTTACCATCTCAATTGAAGATTCTGACGAAGCACATTTCACGATTAGCAGAGATCCTTTCGCTAACAAAGAGCGAGTGATCACCATATCTCTTCCCGTCATCAATGGCACAGATGGCTCCAATAATGGCGTGCTGGCGCTCAATCTGGATATTGATAAAAGCACAAAGATATTGGATAGCATCGTCCCGCCAACAAAAAGCAGAACCTTTGTGATGAACCGTGATGGAGAAATGGTCATCAACCCAGGCTACCCGATTGATCCGGCAAAACTCAAAGCCCTCGCTCGTTACGCCCGGGATTATCGGGGTGATTTTGTCATGGATTCACACTATTACGCTTACCGTTCCATCGCATCACAATCGTGGCTGGTCGTGCATGAAGTGGATGAAAAAGAGCTTAACGGTCTGCTCTGGAATCAATGCCTCAATATTTTCTGGGGGATGTTGTTTACGCTGGTGGTGCTGTTCTTCTGCTGGTGGGCAACCCGCGCAGCGATGAATACCATTTTTATGCACATTGCCACCAGCATCAGGAACGGCGCAATCAAGCCCGCGGCTGTCGAAGAGATGATATTTGAAGAAATACATAATTCGCGGCAGCGACAGGAAAAAATATCGCATGAAGCCCTGACGGACGCATTAACCGGACTGAAAAATCGACGTTCATTTGATGCTGATGTCGTGCAATATAATAACGAACCGCTGACATACCTCGCCCTCATCGATATTGATAATTTTAAAAAAGTTAACGATACATGGGGCCATGCGGTAGGCGATATGGTGCTTAAAACCGTCTCTGAATTAGGCCTGCGGTTACGCGGGCTGGAGAATATCACCCTCTATCGTTACGGTGGTGAAGAAATAGCCGTTCTGTTTAAAGGTATCTCACAGGAAAAAGCACAAAGTTATCTCGAGAAATGGCGGATAACAGTCAGCACCCGTAAGTTCAGAGAAAATGACCTGAAGATCTCTTTTAGTGCAGGGCTATCTAAAATGGGCGGTGCATCACTTCCCGAGGTGATTGCACGCGCCGATAAGCTGTTATATCAGGCAAAGAAAACGGGTAAAAACAAAATTATTGCCAGTTAGTGTCGATACATTTACTCAGCTCATTTAAGTTGGGCCGTTTTTAGGTCGTTTTACGCTTTGTTGTTGTGATCATGAGGCTGGCATGGAAAAAAGTATTCATTTTGTGATGCAATGTGTCGAAAAAAATAAACTCTATGCGGGTATCGATTTTGTCATTCAACCCATTTTCGATCTCTCACGGTTTGTCTGCATCGGGGGCGAGATCCTGGTGAGAGGAACTCATCGCCGTCATATTGTGCCTCCTCATTTATTTATCGGTGAACTGGAAATGAACGGTGGGATCGTGTCGATGGGCGATTACATCATGGCCCAGGCCTTTCGCTATATTGCTGACCAGCTGCCGGAAGTACGGGACAAACAGCTCTTCACGCTCAATATTTCCTGGGTGCAGCTGCAGGATGCCAGTTTCGCTAAACGTGCATTAAGCATGCTTGCCCGATATAACCTCACGCCGCGCCATATCGTCTTTGAGATTACGGACAGCGATCTCCAGCCCAACGAGCAGGTTAGCCTGAATCTGCACGCCCTGCATGATGCCGGAGCTAACCTGGCATGGGACGGCATCGGCAGTCTGGAGAAACTGCAATCTCGGCTGGCGCTCTATACACCTGATTATGTGAAACTGGATCGAAGCTGTCTCGCCTCCGACAAACTCGGGCATACCTTCACCATGCTGGAATATATTGCGAACTGGGATGTTGACGTCATTATCGAAGGTATCGAAAACTACACCCACGTTTCGACGATGCTACGCCATGGGGTTCAGTATGGTCAGGGCTATCTGTTTTCTCGCCCGGTTAGCAAGGAAGCGTTTCACCAGCAATATATGCAGCCAGAACTCGGATAAGGCATTCCCGATATGTTTCAAAAAACGCCTGAGTAAATAAAGAAAAACCGGGCATCAGCAGCACCGTTTGCGTTTCTCCTCCCTCTTCCACAGGCGTATCCTACACTTACAACGTTAAGTTCTTCAGGGAACCCGTACTGTTTGTATGATGCATAAGAGATAACGCCATGGAATTAAAGGATTATTACGCCATTATGGGCGTGAAGCCGACGGACGATCTCAAGACGATTAAGACCGCCTACCGCCGACTCGCCCGCAAGTATCACCCCGACGTCAGCAAAGAGCCCGATGCCGAAGCGCGCTTTAAGGAAGTGGCCGAGGCTTGGGAAGTACTCAGCGATGAACAGCGCCGCTCGGAATATGACACCCTCTGGCAGCACCGTAACGACCCGCAGTTCCACCAGCAGGCGCACGCCGGCTCCGGTCAGCAGCACGGCTACAGTCAGGAAGAGTTCGATGACATCTTTTCCTCAATCTTCGGCCAGCGCGCCCAGCAATCTCACCAACGCCATACCGCTCGCGGTCACGATGTGGAAATTGAGGTCGCCGTCTTCCTTGAGGAGACGCTCGAGGCCCACACTCGCCCTATCAGCTATAAGCTCCCTGTCTACAACGTGTTCGGCATCGTCGAGCAGGAAATCCCGAAAACGCTCAACGTCAAAATCCCGGCAGGCGTCGGCGACGGGCAGCGCATCCGCCTGAAGGGCCAGGGCACGCCGGGCGAAAACGGCGGACCGGCGGGCGATCTGTGGCTCATCATCCGCATTGCTCCGCATCCGCTGTTTGATATCGTCGGCCACAACCTGGAAATCGTGCTACCGCTTGCGCCGTGGGAAGCCGCGCTGGGAACGAAAGTCACCGTACCGACGCTCAAGGATTCCATTCTGCTGACCATTCCACCAGGCAGTCAGGCCGGGCAGCGGCTGCGCATCAAGGGCAAAGGCCTGGTGAACAAACAGCACACCGGCGATCTGTTCGCGGTGATAAAAATCGTGATGCCGCCGAAAGGCGATGAGAAAACGGCCGCGCTGTGGCAACAGTTGGCAGATGCACAATCCACCTTTGAGCCACGCCAGCAGTGGGGGAAAAATCATGGCTAATGTGACACTCACTTTCACCGTGACGGAGTTTTGTCTGCACACCGGCGTCTCCGAAGAGGAGCTCGACGAAATTGTGGGTCTGGGCGTCATTGAACCCGACACCGGCACTGACAAATGCTGGCTGTTTGACGATCGCGCAGTCACCATCGTGCATCGCGCGCTCCGCCTGCGCCGCGAACTGGCGCTCGACTGGCCTGGCATCGCCGTGACCCTGACGCTGCTCGAGGAGAATGAACGCCTGAAGCAGGAAAACCGGCTGCTGCTCCAGCGGCTTGGGCGCTATCTCTGACGGACACCCTTTGACACAAAGCCAGCCTGCGGGCTGGCCCATTTTCGCCCACCTTCCTTTATACTTCCTCCATTCCTTTGCAGACGACGCATTCTCATCATGACGACTTTTGTTGCCAGACGTGACTGGCGTATCCCGGCAGCCATGGTGCTTATCACCATACTGATAGCCCTCGCCTTCCAGCTGCACGCCCACTGGCCCGCCTTTCTTCAGTGGTGTCTCGCCACGCAAATCACGTTGCACCGCTATCTGGTGATGTACCTGCTGCAGCTAAATAACCACCAGTACAGCGGCGGCCTGTGGCTGCTGGTTGGCTCGTTCATCTATGGTGTGCTGCACGCCATCGGCCCAGGCCACGGCAAGTTTATTGTCACAACCTATCTCAGCACCCACCAGGAGAGCCAGATGGCCGCACGTGTCGTGCCGTTTATCGGCAGCCTGATGCAGGGCGTCAGCGCTATTGCGTTCGTGTTTATTCTGGCGGTAGGAATGAATCTGGCCTCCGGCGATCTCAGTGAAAGCCGCTGGTATATCGAGAAGATCAGCGCCGTGCTGATCGGCAGCTTCGGGGCTTTCGTCATCTGGCAAACGCTGAAAAGCCTTAAGCCTGAGACCATGAATATTCACAGCCTGACGCCAGTACGGGATCACGTTCACGGTGCGGAATGCGGCTGCGGCCATCATGGCGTGGGCACCGATCTCACTCATGCCGACTGGAAAACCCGTGCGGGCATCGTGCTGGCCATCGGCGCGCGCCCTTGCAGTGGAGCGATCATGATTCTGCTGTTCTCCAATGCGCTCGGGATCGTCACCTGGGGGATCATGGCCGTGATGACGATGGCGTTTGGCACTGCGCTTTCAATTTTCGGCCTGTCTCTGGCGGTTCGCTACGCCCGCGAGCGCACGGTGGCGTGGTTTGGTGAGGGTTCGGAGCAGATTCGCTGGCTGGTACCCACGGTGAAAATCATCGGCGGAGCGCTGATTATCCTCTTTGCCGTGGTGCTGTTTTTGACGGTCATTCCGATCAGCGCCAACGGCGACTACATCGCCGCAGGCTGTTAAGAGAATTGCCCGGTGACGCAGGCTTACCGGGCCTACAAAACATCACAGCATGTTGATGTTGTAGGCCGGATAAGCAAAGCGCCATCCGGCAATACAGCGCTTCAGGAAATTATTCGTTAATGCGCGGATGCTGGTCCACCAGCGTTGAGCGTTTCGCCTGCAGCTCTTCAATCTCTGCATCAATATCTTCAATTTTCTGTTCGATATTGTCGTGATGCTCACGCAGAATTTCCTTCGCTTCCTGAATATCCGATGCCGCAGGGGTTGCGCCCTTCAGCGGTCGGTTGGCGGTTTCCTTCATGGTGATACCGGTCAGCAGTCCAACAACCGCAATCACCATCAGGTAATACGCAGGCATCATCAGATTCTGCGTGAACTCCACCAGCCATGCCGCCAGCGTTGGCGTCAGACCCGCAATCAGCACCGAAATGTTGAATGCGCTCGCCAGCGCGCTATAGCGGATATGCGTCGGGAACATCGCAGGCAACGACGACGCCATTACGCCGATAAAGCAGTTGAGGATCACCGCCAGCAGCAGCAAACCGGCAAAAATCAGCGCGGTCACGTTGCTGTTAATCATAATAAATGCCGGAATCGCACAGACGAACAGCAGCACGCTGCCCACCAGAATGAACGGACGACGGCCAAAACGGTCGCTCAGCATCCCGATAATCGGCTGCACAAACAGCATCCCGACCATGATGGCGATAATAATCAGCACGCCGTGGTCTTCAGAGTAATGCAGGTTGTGTGACAGGTAGCTCGGCATGTAGGTCAGCAGCATGTAGTAGGTGACGTTAGTTGAAATCACCATCCCCACGCAGACCAGCAGTGCACGCCAGTGCTTGGTTGCAATCTCTTTAAACGAGACTTTCGGCCCTTCCTGCAGACCCTGACGATCGCCCTGCTCCATTTTATCAACGTGCTGCTGGAACGCCGGGGTCTCTTCCAGCGCATGACGCAGGTAGAGGCCGATGATCCCAAGCGGCAGCGCCAGGAAGAACGGCAGACGCCAGCCCCAGTCGAGGAAGTTATCTTCACCAACAATGGTGGAGATCAGCACCACCAGGCCGGCACCGAGCACGAAGCCCGCAATCGAACCAAAGTCGAGCCAGCTGCCCATAAAGCCACGTTTACGGTCCGGAGAATACTCCGCCACGAAAATCGACGCGCCGGTGTACTCACCGCCTACCGAGAAGCCCTGTGCCATCTTACACAGCAGCAGCAGGATCGGTGCCCAGATACCAATCGTGGCGTAACCCGGTATCAGACCGATACAGAAGGTACTGAGCGACATGATAATAATGGTGATGGAGAGTATTTTCTGACGACCGTATTTATCGCCTAACATCCCGAAGAACAGACCGCCAAGGGGGCGGATCAGGAAGGGAACGGAAAAGGTCCCTAAAGCGGCAATCATCTGAACGCCGGGATCGGCATCCGGGAAGAAGACCTTACCGAGGGCATAAGCCACAAAGCCATAAACACCGAAATCGAACCATTCCATCGCATTACCGAGCGACGCGGCGGTAATCGCCTTGCGCAGCTTGCTGTCGTCGATGATGGTGACATCGCGCAGCGTAATCGGCTTAACTTTTTTCCTTTTTAGCATGTTGTCCTCATTAACTATCGCCGTGAGCGCACACCAGGGGAGACGAACGCAAAGGTTCGCGCGGGTGCGGTAGTGGGGCGGTAAAATGGCCGGGCCCCACATTTCAAGCGTAGCAGGTTTACTTACACTGGCTGCTCACAGCCTGTACAACCGAACCTGTTGACGCCTGCTCTGGCAGTAAAAGATTCTGACCAAAACCTCTATGTATAGTGATACTTCCTTTCTTACCCTAACAGCGTTTATATGTGTGATCAACTTCACGAAAAATGTTGCCCACTGTTAAGTTGATTCATGAAACGTCAAAAAGTTCAAATCAGCCCTAAGCCATTTCTTATTTTTGCCCCGATATTGCAGTTGCCAAAAACGTCGGCCTTTCCGCGCATTACGTATTACTAAGACTTTTATTTACATCTTAAACAACCGCTTTTCACCAACGTTTCTTTACATATCTCTTACCCCCAACAACCTTAAAAATACACGCTTAAGGCTTTTCTCCGAATATGTGATCAATACAACCAAAACACTGTTTTATTTTAATTGAATCACAATTCCAATGATCGCATTATAGCGCCAGAGCAACACCACAGCGCGCTGCGCATAAAACCAGACACGCTACCTCTGCTTAGTTTTAATCATATAAACAAACAGATACCCGATCTCACGTCGGCTATTTTGTTGACCCTATTATTTATGTCTTCCCGGCCTCAAGGCTGTGGGAAGCGAGGACCGGAAATGAAAATCAAAGCCACGATTGAACGCATCCCTGGCGGAATGATGTTAGTCCCGTTGCTGCTCGGGGCACTATTAAATACCCTCGCGCCGGACGCCGGAAATTATTTTGGGTCGTTCACAAAAGGCATGATTGGTGGAACGGTACCGATCCTCGCCGTCTGGTTTTTCTGTATCGGCGCCTCGATTGATTTACGTGCCACCGGTACGGTATTACGCAAATCCGGCACGCTGGTGCTCACCAAAATAGCGGTCGCCTGGGGGGTGGCAATGATTGCCGCAGCCTTTATTCCGGACGAAGGGATTCAGACCGGCTTCTTCGCCGGATTATCCGTACTGGCGCTGGTATCCGCCATGGACATGACCAACGGTGGCCTGTATGCCAGCCTGATGAATCAGTACGGCTCAAAAGAAGAATCAGGTGCTTTCGTGCTGATGTCTCTGGAGTCCGGCCCGCTGATGACCATGGTGATCCTCGGATCCGCAGGCCTTGCCTCCTTTGAGCCGCACCACTTTATCGGTGCCGTACTGCCCTTCCTGATTGGCTTTGCGCTGGGCAACCTCGACCACGATCTGCGCGCCTTCTTCAGCAAGGCAACGCCAGTGCTGATTCCGTTCTTCGGCTTCGCACTCGGCAACACCATCAATCTGAGCGTCATCATGGACACCGGCCTGCTGGGCATTGTGCTTGGCGTGGCGGTGATTATCATCACGGGCATTCCGTTGATCATTGCCGACCGGATGATTGGCGGCGGGAACGGGACTGCGGGCGTCGCGGCCTCTTCAGCGGCAGGCGCGGCGGTGGCAAACCCGGTGATTATCGCTCAGATCAACCCGGCCTTTGAACCGGTTGCCGCCTCGGCAACGGCGCTGGTGGCCGCAAGCGTAATTGTCACCGCGATTCTGGTGCCGATTATTACCGCGCTCTATGCCAAACGCTTCGGCAATCTACCAACAAAGCAGCCGGAAGCTGTGGCAGCAGAATCTCTTCACCATTAATAAGACACACGCCGGGTGGCGGTTCCGCCTTACCCGGCCTACGAAACAGGCAATTTTATCGCATGCCGGGCAAACGAAGTGCCGCCCGGCAATCAAACCTCATCCACAAACAGCTCTTCGATCATCGCGTCCACCAGACGAGCCGCTGAACAAAGCCGTGGCATCCCCAGCGCCACCGGCTGCCAGGTTTGCGTTACCGACCAGCACACGGGTTGACGTACAGCATCGCAGCGGCTGCCAAGCCACGCCAGCATCTCTTTATAATCCATCAGGCCGGGCGACGTGGGCGAAGCCAGCCACTGGTGGTAAAAGTGACGCGTTTCCGTCGCCGCGCCGATGCCTTCAGCGAGATATTGTGACGTCATTTTTCGCAGGCTGTCTCTCAGCAGGCCTCTCACCCCGGCATTCGCCAGCCGCCAGGCATCACCAAATGCGCCCCAGCGCAGCTCCTCCAGCACAATGAAACAGCGCCCTGCCAGCGACCAGCCGTCATACTGTCCGGCATGCCAGCGGGTAAACACCTCGTCGCTGTGCTGGCCCGACTCAACCATCAGCCCACGCTGTGTCAGCGCACGCTGCTTGTATTCGGCACGCTGGCTAAACTGCTCGCTGACCAGGCCATATTGCTGGCGCAGCTCCGGCGAGCCGTGGCTTCTGGTCTGTAAAAGCTGTAAATAGCGGCTCATGCGCGCCAGCGCCAGATGACCGGGATCGAACTGGCTGGCGAGCTTCTCCGCAAGGCCGAGACGCATGACGGGATTATCGCTAAACAGCCCCGCCACGGACCACGGCCGCAGATGGGTCTGTGCCACGATCTCATTCATCAGACGCTCACGAAACTGTTGCTGCTGAGGGGCGAGGGTGTGCTGCCGGGGGTTTTCTATCCCCAGCACCAGATCGACCATAAATCGGGCATGGAGGGATTCAAGCCAGCGGCCCGGCCCCTCCAGCAATCGCGTGTTCATCTCTGTTCAGCCGCAAAAAGGGTTTGAATATCATCGCGCAACAGGCGCGCATCCTCTTCAATCCAGCGTACCGTTGCCAGGCCCTGCGTGAGTTGCTGGCAAAGGGCGATTACCGTGGACTGATGCTGCTGGCGTAACGTCAGGCTCTCCTGCAAACTTTTCTGCAAACCACCCAGGCTTTGTGAAAACTCGGCAAAGAAGGCCGTCATGCCCGCCGTAACAGAGACATCGACATGCGCCGCCAAAGCTTTAAGGATTTGTGCGCAGAAGGTCGACACGCTGTCAATAATTCGCCCCTTAATGGCGTCAACATCAACGATATAGCGCGTTTTTGTCATCACCCAGGTGTCCGAGCCCCAAGTCGGATTGTTCAGCCAGCGGCTGACCGTTTCCCGCACCCCGCCGCGCACGTTGCCCATTGGCAAATCTTCGGTCGCAACGGTGCCGTTAAACCACTGCTGCATAGTGATTTGCAGGGAGTCTGACTGAAATACCGGGAGCGCTATCCGCGTGCGGAACCCGGCTCGCTGCAGCTCCTCTTTTACGTGAGATTCAATCGGCCTGAGCGCGTCGTCCAGCGAGCGGCTTAGCGACGTTTCCAACTGGCCCAGGCGCAGCGACAGCTCGCGAATCAGGCTTTGCTGGCAGGTGAATACCGTGCTTTCACAATCGGCGCGAATAAGGCTAAGCAGACGGTGCGCTTGCGCCTCGTCCTCCAGAATCAACTCACCACGGTTATTCTGCTGCGACCCGTTCACCTCCACTCCGTTGGCAAGACTCATCACCCGCAGATTCTCGACGCTAAAGCAGCGCTCAATCAGCTGTAAAATTTCCTGTTGTTGCCCGCTAATAAAGGCTTCTGCGGCCTCCATCGCCTGCCCGACTTCATGACTTATCTCTTCACTGACCACGCGCTGGCGCCCCCCAAACTGCGCCATATCCTCTTCCAGACGGGCAATATTCTCCTGAAGCTGCCCGGCGGCCATCGTCAGCCCTTGCAGGCGAAACTCCAGGAAATCCCGTGCTTTTTGTGAGTAGTTCAGCAGCTTATGCGAGGCCGAACGCAATGCGAACAGCGAGGCGTTGGCGTGGGCCGCGTGCAGCAGCTTATTGATCGGCTTTTCGAACAGAGAGTCTTCCCACAGCAGATCGGCGGCATGGCGAATATGAGGAACATCATCCAGATCGGCGGTGCGCCAGCGTCGCCCCAGCGCCGCCTCGGCAAAATCCTGCACCCAGCGCTGCTCCTGATGATCGGGCAGTTTTCCGTAGATATTCAGCTCATGGCGGGCACGGTTGGCCAGATAGCCCCACATCGATGACACCGGGAAAATCTGCCCCGGCGTGATAAACCCTTTCATCAGCGTGCCGGAAATCATCGCCCGAACCTGGTCTTCATCGTCGCTGTTGCGATCCTTCTGATCGAACTTATTAACCAGCGCATACAGCGGCACCGACTTGCTGATCGCGGCAATGGCCTGGCGCACTTCCTGATCGGAAATCGACTTCAGCTGGGTGTAGTCCATCACCGCCAGCACCGCGGAGGCGCGGGCCAGCTGTTCGTTGAGCATTTTTTGCAGATGTGGCTGCCCGGCCTCATTTGGCCCTGGCGTGTCCAGAAGCGTCAGTTGCCCGGCGTTTTCACCCAGCCCCGCCAGATGAACAAATTCCACCTCAATCACCGGAATATGCTCAATTGCCGCGTAGTCGGCAAAGGGAAAATCAACGTCCATTGCCCGGGAGAGGCGCACCAGATCGTTGAGGCTTTTCAGACACTGAAAAATAGGCTGCGCGCCGAGATAATGTTTTTCAAACGCGACACCGCCGATAATACGTTCGAGCAGCGCGTTCATGTCCTTATCAATTTCTAACTTAAGCGCCAGCTTTGTTCTGTCGACGTTGCCGAGTCTCTCCTGCAGCTCGTGCATTAAACGTTCTATAGGTTCAACATGAATAAAGTTCAGTACGGGTTCTTTTTGACCCGGCGCATGACGAATAAGCGTTGGTAATGCCGTCATCGGGCGATTACGGTTAGGTAAAACCTCAGTGCCGACAATGGCATTAATGGTGGTGGACTTTCCCGCTTTCATTGTGCCGACAATGGCCAGCACCATTTCCAGACGGGTAATTTTACGCAGCTCGTTATTCAGCATGCCCTGCTGCGTAGTCAATAAATGCGTTCCCGGATGACGTTCGGGCGCCCCCCCAGGCGCCCCCGTCAGGGCCTGTACGTCGCTCAACGCATGGCCCGGAAGTCCGCTCACGGTATCGAGATGTCGTAATGCCAGCTGAAGCAAACGCTCAGCTTCCTGACTCAGTTCAAATATTGTCTGTGTGTACATGGTTAAAGTATTCCCTTAACGCAAATTTTATAACTTTTATTAGTCAGACTTTTTTATTTCCCGATTTTAATTTCTTATATAATTATCCGCACCACGGCAGAATTCGCAGAGCGTAAACAATCAGGAGATATACAGAGTAGCGCCATACGCCACATCCGACAGGATATATTGCGTATAAACTTCCTGACGAAAGAGTAGGGATAAGATAGCGCCGGGTAATAATCAGATATGTGATCTTCACCATAACGTAAACTGCATTTGTCGGCAATTTGGAAACGGAGAAATTTGTACAGACGGAGGCTGATGTTACAAAGCCGAAGGTAAATAGTCCCGACAAGCATGGGGATATGCAGTATAATACTCATACTTTTAGCGCTCAGCGGCAGTTTCTCCGGTCTGTGGCGCATTTTCAATTATTATGAGGTTCCTATGTCTCTGCCACATTGCCCAAAATGCAACTCTGAATATACCTATGAAGACAACGGCATGTTTATCTGCCCGGAATGCGCCCACGAATGGAACGACGCCGAGCCTGCTCAGGACAGCGATGCGCTTATCGTGAAAGACGCAAACGGCAACCTGCTGGCCGACGGCGACAGCGTCACCGTGGTAAAAGACCTGAAAGTGAAAGGTAGCTCTTCGATGCTTAAAATCGGCACAAAAGTGAAGAATATCCGCCTCGTTGAGGGCGATCACAACATCGACTGCAAAATTGACGGTTTTGGCCCGATGAAGCTGAAATCCGAGTTCGTGAAGAAAAACTGATCCCTCGACACGATCGCCCGGTGGCGGCTACGCCTTACCGGGCCTGTGAGATAATGCGGGTTTTATAGGCCCGGCAAACAACGTGCCGCCGGGCATTTCCTCCCCCGCCCCAACTCTTACCGCCTGGTTACTTTTCCATCACATAGCTACACTTACCGGGTCAATTCAGACCGAGGTCGTGGTTATGCCTTTAAGTCCCTACATCTCTTTTGCCGGTAACTGCAAAGAAGCCCACGCTTTTTATCAGCAGGCGCTAAACGCAGAAGTCGGTTACGTCATTACCTTTGGTGAAATGCCAAAATCGGAAAACAGCGACGAAGACTGTCCGTCCGCCCTGTCTTTTCCGCCCGAGGCTATCGCCCACTCCAACGTACGTATCGCGGGCAGCGACATCATGATGAGCGACGGCACGCCCGGCAGCGTCAGCTATTCCGGCTTCACGCTGGTACTCGACACTCAGGACGTCAACGAAGGGAAGCGCTGGTTCGATGGGCTCGCGCAGGGAGGCAAGGTCGAAATGGACTGGCAGGAAACCTTCTGGGCACACGGATTTGGCAAAGTCGTCGATCAATTCGGCGTGCCGTGGATGATAAACGTCGTCAAACAGCAGCAGTAACCTCCTTCAGGGCGAGGCCACTCGCCCTGTCACACGACTCACCTTAACTCTTCATCTCTCAGTCACCGTGCCTTAACGGCGCTGTCATATTGCCTCGTCACGATGTGGACAATTCCCCCTCACCCCGCCCCTCTCCCCGGAGGGGCAAGGGAGAAAAACCACTGCACCTTGTTATACCGAAGCACCTTACTGTTCCCTCTCCCATACAGGGAGAGGGCTAGGGTGAGGGTTACAGGCCAGGCATACGTTGAAGAGGTCTACCTTATGATCAACTTGTCCAGACATCCGACCAGTTATCCGACGCGCTACGAGGAGATTGCCGCGAAGCTCGAGCAGGAGCTGCGCAACCAGTACCGCTGCGGCGACTACCTTCCGGCCGAACATCAGCTGGCGGCACGTTTTGAAGTCAACCGCCATACCCTTCGCCGCGCCATCGATCAGCTGGTGGAAAAAGGGTGGGTTCAGCGCCGTCAGGGCGTAGGCGTGCTGGTGCTGATGCGCCCGTTCGATTACCCGCTCAACGCTCAGGCCCGCTTCAGCCAGAACCTGCTCGATCAGGGCAGCCACCCGACCAGCGAAAAGCTGCTGTCGGTGCTGCGCCCGGCCTCTGGTCACGTGGCGGATGCGCTGGGTATTCAGGAAGGCGACAACGTCATTCACCTGCGCACCCTGCGTCGCGTCAACGGCATCGCGCTGTGCCTTATCGATCACTATTTTGCCGACATGCAGTTCTGGCCTGCGCTGCAGCGCTTCAACAGCGGCTCGCTGCACGATTTTCTGTATGCCGAACTGGGCCTGAGCCTGACGCGCACCCAGACGCGAATCAGCGCCCGTCGCGCCCAGGCAAAAGAAAGCAAGGTCCTCGAAATTCCGAACATGGCGCCGCTGCTGTGCGTGCGCACCCTGAACCACCGTGAAAGCGAAGCGAACGCGGCGGAGTACTCCGTCAGCCTGACCCGCGCCGACATGATTGAATTCACCATGGAGCACTGAATGCCCTTCGATACCGCAACCCGCCAGCGCTGGATGTCGGCGCTGGCCCACAGCGAGCCCGCTGCACTCGCCGCCCGCATGCAGGCGCTACGGCTCTCGCCTGAGTATGAAACCCTGCGCACGCCCGAAAGCGGGCTGGTGCAAATCCAGGCCCGGATGGGTGCCACGGGCTCCCGCTTCTTCGCCGGAGACGCCACGCTGACCCGCGCCGCTGTACGCCTGGCTGACGGGACGATCGGCTACAGCTGGATCCTCGGGCGCGATAAAGCCCACGCCGAACGCTGCGCGCTTATCGATGCCCTGCTGCAAACCGAATCCCGGTTCCGGACCCTGATGGAAACCTTAATTGCCCCGCTGGAAGCCGAACGCGAAGCGCGCATTGCCGCGCGTCAGGCAGAAGTGAACGCCAGCCGGGTGGACTTCTTTACCTTAGTGCGTGGAGACAACGCATGACGCTTTCTACCGAACTGAAAACCGCTTTCCCGCTTCCGGTGCAGGATGCCCAGCACAGTTTTCGCCGCCTGCTGAAGGCCATGAGCGAGCCCGGCGTGATTGTGTCGCTGCATCAACATAAGCACGGCTGGCAGCCGCTCTCACCTGCCACCACCAGCGTACTGCTGACGCTCGCCGATAACGATACGCCGGTGTGGCTCTCCGGCCCGCTGGACAACGACATCGCCCGTCAGAACCTACGTTTTCACACCAACGCGCCTTTAGTGGAACAGCCGCACCACGCGCTGTTCGCCGTGACCGATGCCTCTATCAGCACCGAACAGCTGAATGCGCTCTCGGCAGGCAGCGCCATCGCTCCGGAAACCAGCGCCACGCTGATTGTGCAGCTGAACAGCCTGAGCGGTGGCCGCATGCTGCGCCTGACCGGCGCGGGCATTCAGGAAGAGCGGATGATCGCCCCACAGCTGCCGGCGTGCATTCTGCATGAGCTGACCGAACGCCCGCACCCGTTCCCGCTGGGCGTTGACCTGATTCTGACCTGCGGCGACCGCCTGCTGGCCATCCCGCGTACCACTCACGTGGAGGTTTGCTGATGTACGTTGCCGTCAAAGGGGGCGAAAAGGCCATCGCCGCCGCGCACGCTTTGCAGGAGCAAAAACGCCGTGGTAATCCGGCCCTGCCAGAGATTACCGTGGAGCAAATCGAGCAGCAGCTCAACCTCGCCGTTGACCGGGTGATGACCGAAGGCGGCATCGCCGACCGCGAACTGGCAGCGCTGGCGCTGAAGCAGGCCAGCGGTGATAACGTCGAAGCCATCTTCCTGCTGCGCGCATACCGCACCACCCTTGCAAAACTCGCCGTCAGCGAGCCGATTAACACCGCCGACATGCGCATCGAGCGCCGTATCTCCGCCGTGTACAAGGACGTGCCCGGCGGCCAGCTGCTCGGCCCGACCTATGACTACACTCATCGCCTGCTGGATTTCGCCCTGCTGGCGAACGGCGAAACGCCTGACGTTCGCCCGGGCGATGAACAGCCCGCCGCCTCGCCGCACGTGTTCAGCCTGCTGACCCACCAGGGACTGGCGAAAGCCGAAGAAGATACCGGCGCCACGCCGGACGACATTACGCGCACGCCGCCGGTGTATCCGTGTTCACGCGCTTCCCGCCTGCAACAGCTGATGCGCGGCGACGAAGGCTATCTGCTGGCACTGGCCTACTCCACGCAGCGCGGCTACGGGCGTAATCACCCGTTTGCAGGGGAAATCCGTAGCGGCCACGTTAACGTGGAAATCGTGCCGGAAGAGGTGGGTTTTGCAGTGAACGTCGGCGAACTGCTGATGACCGAATGCGAAATGGTCAACGGCTTTGTCGCCCCGGAAGAGGAAGCACCTCACTTCACGCGCGGCTACGGGCTGGTGTTCGGTCTGAGCGAACGTAAAGCAATGGCGATGGCGCTGATGGACCGGGCGCTTCAGACGCCAGAGTACGATGAGCACGTTGCGGGCCCGGCGCAGGACGAGGAATTCGTGCTGGCCCACGCCGATAACGTCGAAGCCGCAGGATTCGTCTCACACCTCAAACTGCCCCACTACGTCGATTTCCAGGCCGAACTGGAACTGCTTAAACGCCTGCAACAGGAGCGCAACCGTGGCTAATCTCAGCGGCTATAACTTCGCGTATCTCGACGAACAAACCAAGCGCATGATCCGCCGCGCCATTCTGAAAGCCGTCGCCATTCCCGGCTATCAGGTGCCGTTCGGCGGGCGTGAAATGCCGATGCCTTACGGCTGGGGCACCGGCGGTATTCAGCTCACCGCAAGCGTTATCGGCGAAGCGGACGTGCTGAAGGTGATTGACCAGGGTGCCGACGACACCACCAACGCAGTCTCTATCCGTAACTTCTTTAAACGTGTTACCGGGGTCAATACCACTGAAAAAACCGAAGACGCGACGCTTATCCAGACGCGTCACCGCATTCCCGAAACGCCGCTGGTTGAGGATCAGATTCTGATTTTCCAGGTGCCGATTCCGGAGCCGCTGCGCTTTATCGAGCCGCGCGAAACCGAAACCCGCACCATGCACGCGCTGGAAGAGTACGGCGTGATGCAGGTGAAGCTGTACGAAGATATCGCCCGCTTCGGCCACATCGCCACCACCTACGCCTACCCGGTGAAGGTCAACGACCGCTACGTGATGGACCCGTCGCCGATCCCAAAATTCGACAACCCGAAAATGGACAATATGCCTGCCCTGCAATTGTTCGGTGCCGGTCGTGAGAAGCGCATCTACGCCGTGCCGCCGTACACCAAAGTGGAAAGCCTCGACTTCGACGATCACCCGTTCACCGTTCAGCAGTGGGATGAGCCCTGCGCCATCTGCGGCTCGCGCCACAGCTATCTCGATGAAGTGGTGCTCGACGACACCGGCAAACGGATGTTTGTCTGCTCCGATACCGACTACTGCCGCCAACAGAGCGAGGCGCTAAACCAATGAATCAGCCGCTACTTTCGGTCAATAACCTGACCCACCTTTATGCGCCAGGCAAAGGCTTCACCGACGTCTCGTTTGAGCTGTGGCCTGGCGAAGTCCTCGGTATCGTCGGCGAATCCGGCTCCGGCAAAACCACGCTGCTGAAGGCCATTTCCGCACGCCTGGCCCCGCAGCAGGGCGAAGTGGTTTACGAAAACCAGTCGCTGTACGGCATGAGCGAAGGTGAGCGCCGCCGCCTGCTGCGCACCGAATGGGGTGTCGTCCACCAGCACCCGATGGACGGCCTGCGCCGCCAGGTTTCGGCGGGCGGCAACATCGGCGAGCGCCTGATGGCCACCGGGGCGCGCCACTACGGCCACATTCGCGAAACCGCGCAGCAGTGGCTGGAGGCGGTGGAAATCCCGCCATCACGCATCGACGAACTGCCGACGACGTTCTCCGGCGGCATGCAGCAGCGCCTGCAAATCGCCCGCAACCTGGTCACACACCCGAAGCTGGTGTTTATGGACGAGCCCACCGGTGGCCTGGACGTCTCCGTGCAGGCGCGCCTGCTCGACCTGCTCAGAGGCCTGGTGGTGGAACTGGATCTGGCGGTGGTGATTGTCACCCATGATTTGGGCGTCGCCCGCCTGCTGGCAGACCGACTGATGGTGATGAAGGAGGGCCAGGTGGTGGAAAGTGGCTTAACCGACCGCGTGCTCGACGACCCGCACCATCCGTATACCCAGCTGCTGGTGTCGTCCGTATTGCAGAACTGACTTTTTGTCGGGTGGCGGCTTTGCCTTACCCGACCTACAGCGCCATATATTTGTAGGCCGGGTAAGCGCAGCGCCACCCGGCAATCAGAATCACGAGGCCAACATGATTCGCGTTGAAAACCTGAGTAAAACCTTCGTCCTGCATCATCAAAACGGCATTCACCTGCCGGTGCTCTGGAAAGCCGAACTGACCGTCGACGCCGGGGAATGCGTCGTACTGCATGGCCATTCCGGCAGCGGAAAATCAACTCTCTTACGCTCCCTGTACGCCAACTATCTGCCGGACACGGGCCACATTCACGTGAGGCACGGTGATGAGTGGGTCGATTTAGTCACCGCTCCGGCGCGCAAAGTGCTGGAAGTGCGCAAAACCACCATCGGCTGGGTAAGTCAGTTCCTGCGCGTGATCCCACGTATTTCGGCGCTCGACGTCGTTATGCAGCCGCTGCTGGATCTCGGCGTACCTCGCGATGAGTGCTATGTCAAAGCCGCGAGTTTGTTAACGCGCCTGAACGTGCCGGAACATTTGTGGCACCTGGCGCCCTCAACCTTCTCCGGCGGCGAGCAGCAGCGCGTCAACATCGCCCGTGGGTTTGTCGTTGACTACCCGATTCTGCTGCTTGATGAACCCACCGCCTCGCTGGATGAAAAGAACAGCGCCGCCGTGGTTCAGCTTATCGACGAAGCCAAGGCGCGCGGCGCGGCGATCGTCGGCATTTTCCATGATGAAGCGGTGCGCTCCCGCGTCGCCGACCGCCTGTACCCGATGGGAGCCGCAGCATGATTATCAACAACGTGAAGTTAGTGCTGGAAAATGAAGTGGTTCACGGCTCCATTGATATTCAGGACGGCGTGATCCGTACCTTCGCCGAAACCCAAAGCCAGAATCCGCAGGCAATGGACGGCGAAGGCGGCTGGCTGCTGCCGGGGCTCATTGAACTGCACACCGACAACCTTGATAAATTCTTCACCCCGCGCCCGAAAGTCGACTGGCCCGCGCATTCGGCAATGAGCAGCCATGACGCGCTGATGGTGGCAAGCGGCATCACCACCGTGCTGGACGCGGTGGCGATTGGCGACGTACGCGACGGCGGCGATCGCCTGGAAAACTTAGAGAAGATGATCAACGCCGTCGAGGACACGCAAAAGCGCGGCCTCAACCGCGCCGAGCATCGCCTGCACCTGCGCTGCGAGCTGCCGCATTTCACCACCCTGCCGCTGTTTGAAAAGCTGGTCGACCGGGAGCTGGTGTCGCTGGTTTCCCTGATGGATCACTCGCCGGGCCAGCGCCAGTACGCCGACCGTTCGAAATATCGCGAGTACTACCAGGGCAAATATCACCTGACCAACGAACAGATGGCGCGTTTCGAAGCCGAACAAACCGCGCTGGCAGAGGAGTGGTCGTATCCGAACAGAATGGCCATTTCCGAAGCCTGCCGCGCGCGCAATATTGCGCTGGCAAGCCACGACGACGCTACGCACGAGCATGTTGTGGAATCGCATCAGATTGGTAGCGTGATCGCAGAATTTCCCACCACGTTCGAAGCCGCGCACTCTTCCCGCCAGCTTGGAATGAACGTGCTGATGGGTGCCCCGAACATCGTGCGCGGCGGCTCGCATTCCGGCAACGTGGCGGCACATGAGCTGGCCTCACGCGGCCTGCTCGATATTCTCTCGTCTGACTATTACCCGGCGAGCCTGCTGGACGCCGCGTTCCGCATCGCTGACGACGATCGCAATGCGTTCAGCCTGCCTCAGGCGATTCACCTCGTCACGCGCAACCCCGCGCGGGCGCTTAATCTCTCCGACCGTGGCGTGATTGCCGAAGGCAAACGCGCGGACCTGGTGCTGGTGCACCGCAAAGGCGAGCACGTGCATATCGACCACGTGTGGCGTCAGGGCAAGAGGGTGTTCTGATGACGGGAAGAGTTATCTGGTTAGTCGGCCCGTCCGGGTCAGGGAAAGACAGCCTGCTGGCGGCGTTACGCCAGCAGGAGCACGCACAGATGCTGGTCGCACATCGCTACATTACTCGCCCGGCCAGCGCCGGAAGCGAAAACCATATCGCGCTCAGCGAGCATGAATTTTTCACCCGCGCCGAGCGCCAGCTTTTCGCCCTGAGCTGGCACGCCAACGCGCTGTACTACGGCGTCGGCATTGAAATCGACGTCTGGCTGCACGCCGGGTTTGACGTGGTGGTGAACGGTTCTCGCGCCCATCTGCCGCAGGCGAAGGCTCGCTATGCCAGTGCGCTGCTGCCGGTGTGTTTGCAGGTGTCACCCGATGTGCTGCGCAGCCGCCTCGAACAACGCGGAAGGGAAACGCAAAAAGAGATAGCACAGCGGCTCGATCGCGCCGCACGCTACACGCCCACCGGCTGTTTAATGCTGAACAACGACGGCAGTCTGCTACAGTCTGTGGACACCTTTTTGCAAATGATCCGCACCCATGGAAACCAGAAAGAGAGCCAGCATGTCCTGTGACCTTCGCCCCGCAAGCCTCGCCGATACCGAAGCCGTTTATGGTCTGATTTGCGAGCTGAAACAGAAAGCCTATGACCGCAACACCTTCGCGACGGGGTTTGCCGCGAACCTTAACAACCCGCAGCAGCGCTATCAGCTGGCCGAGGTAAGCGGCGAAGTCGTCGGTCTTATCGGTATCCAGATCATGTTCCCGCTGAACCTCAACTGCTGGATTGGCGAGATTCAGGAGCTGGTCGTCCTGCCGCAGATGCGCGGCCTGAACGTTGGTAAACGGCTTCTGGCATGGGCCGAAGACGAAGCCCGCAAAAACGGCGCCAGCCTGATGGAGCTCTCCAGCGGCAAGGTCCGTACCGATGCGCACCGTTTCTACCAGCGAGAAGGGTACGAGCAGAGCCATTTTCGGTTTAAGAAGACGCTGTGAACAATTGCCCGGCGGCACTGCGTTTGCCGGGCCTACGGTTTTGTAGGCCGGGTAAGGCAAAGCCGCCACCCGGCGCTCTCTGACGAGGTGACCCATGAACCTGTCCATCCGCCTGACCGGCACCGGCGGCGCGCAGCTGGTGCCCGCCTTCGGCTGTGAATGCAAAGCCTGCCAGCGCGCACGGCTCAACTCCGATTTTCGCCGTCGCCCGTGCAGCGGTGAAGTGCGCTACAACGGCGCTGTCACGCTACTGGACGCGGGGATCCCTGACCTGATGGACCATCATGCAGCAGGCAGCTTCCGCCAGTTTTTGCTCACCCATTATCATATGGATCACGTGCAGGGCCTGTTTCCGCTGCGCTGGGGCGTGGGTGATAAAATCCCCGTTTACGGGCCGCCGGACGAACAGGGGTGTGACGATCTCTTTAAGCATCCCGGCCTGCTCGATTTCAGCCACGTCGTCGAGCCGTTTGTGGTGTTTGAACTGCAGGGCTTGCAGGTCACACCGCTGCCGCTCAACCATTCAAAACTCACCTTCGGCTACCTGCTGGAATCCGCCCACAGCCGGGTGGCGTGGCTCTCGGACACCGCCGGACTGCCGGAAAAAACGCTGAAATTTTTACTCAACAGCCGCCCGCAGGTGACGATCATCGACTGTAGCCACGAGCCGCGCACGGAGCCGCCGCGCAATCACTGCGATCTGAACACGGTTATGGCGATCAACGAGATCGTACGCTGCCCGCGCGTGGTGCTGACGCACATCAGCCATCAGTTTGACGCGTGGATGATGGACAACCCGCTGCCGGAAGGCATCGAAGCGGGATTTGACGGAATGGACATTGTGGTGGATTAGCGGTCGTACTCTTCCCGCAGCTGGTTCTCTTCGTCGTCAAGCTGACGGCGCTCCTGGTCGAGCTGACGCTGCCTGTCGTCTAACTGGCGACGCCTGTCTTCAAGCTGACGGTAGCGGTCATCATACTGGCGGCTGCGTTCGGTATTCTGCGGGCGATCGCTGTCATCGTCGTCGCGATCGTCGTGATAAACGCGATCGCTGTCCGGTTTGTACGCGTCGTTGATCGCCTGCTGAATGTTGCCGATCGCATCATCAATGATATCGGCATGCGCCAGCTGGCTTGCCAGGGAGAGCGTGCAAAACAGCAGCGCCGTTGCGGGTCGTTTCATCGGATCAGGCTCTGGAGTGAACTGACCTCAGCCTAATCAATGCCCATAACGGCGAGTAGCGGACGAATCTCAATTACGTCTGCGCCTGACGCAGCGCCTGTGCAAGCTGCGTTCGGGTAAAGGGTTTTCGCAGCAGCGCCACGTCCGGCAGCTGCGGGTTGTTTGCCGGACGCAGATCCTGACCGCTGATCATCAGCACGGCGACCTGCGGATGGTAAGTGCGCGCGTGATTCACCACTTCCGCACCGCTCAGCCTGCCCGGCAGCATCAAATCACTTATCAGCATCGCTATCTCTTCTGAGGCATCAAGTAGCGCGATAGCCTGATCGCCGTCGGCGGCCTCCAGCGTCAGCCAGCCCAGCTGGTGCAGCTGTTCGCACAGAGTCTGACGCACGTCGGTTTCGTCCTCCAGCACCAGCGCCAGCCGTTCGGCGGGTAGCTCATCGGCCACGATGGCTTCCGGCAATCGTTCCACTGCCTGTAGCGTCGAACGTGGCAGCTGTAGCCGTACCGTGGTGCCCTGCCCCGGCGCGCTCTCGATTTCCACCCGCCCGCCGGACTGGCGGACAAACCCGTAGACCATCGACAGCCCGAGTCCGCTGCCGCTGCCGGTCTGCTTAGTGGTGAAAAACGGCTCGAACACCTGCGTCTTTACCTCCTGCGACATGCCGATGCCGTGGTCGATCACCTCAATGGCCACCATATCCTGCCTGCGCCCGTCGCTGCGGGTGACGCGCTGGTTCCAGGTGCGAATTTTGATAACGCCGGACTGCCCGTCCATCGCATCGCGGGCGTTCATCACCAGGTTTATAATGGCGTTCTCAAGCTGACCAACGTCGATCCACGCCGACCAAGCCGGGCTTTGGGCCTCAATATCCAGCGTTAGCGTGGAGGGCAAGGAGTGGCGCATCAGTTCGCCGAGGTTCTCCAGCAGTCCCTTCATCTCAACGGCGTGCGGATGCAGCGACTGCTTACGCGAGAACGCCAGCAGGCGCTGGGTAAGCAGGGCTCCGCGCTCGGCGGCTTTCAGCGCCCGGGAGATACGCGCCTCATCGTCTTCGTTCGGCTTCACCAGCTCGAGGCTGCCGACAATCACCGCCAGCAGGTTATTGAAATCGTGGGCCAGGCCACCGGTCAGCTGTCCGACCGCCTTCATTTTCTGGCTGTGCAGCAGGGCATCCTCCAGCCCCTGGCGCTCGATGCGATCGAGCTCCATCTGCGTTGTCTTTTGCTTCAGCAGCCTTGAGGCGTGCTCAAGCGAAGCGGTGTTGCGGGCAAATACGCTGAAGGCACGCGCCAGTTCACCCAGCTCATCGCGCCGCTGCAATGCAGGCACGGAAACGTCCTGCTCGCCGTGGGCCAGCCGCGACATCGCCGAGGAGATGGCGTTCAGGTTCGAGCCCAGGTTGCGATAGATATACCAGCCCGCAAAGCCGGTGATGATCAGCGCCAGCAGGGCAAAGCTGACGATCAGGTCAACAATCGACCCCAGCTCGCGATGGCTTTCGGCCACGCGCTGTTCGGATGAACGCGCCACCTGCATCACGTACTGATTGATGTCGTCGTTGAGGATGGCGACCAGCGCTTTGATGTGGAACATGTACCAGCTGATAGCCAGATCGCTTTGCTCAAGCTTTACGGAGAGCGGCGCCAGCTTGTGCAGCTCAGCGTTAAAGTCCGGCAGGATAAAGGCGATGGGAAGATCGGCGCTTGCCTGCGGCACGCCAGCCATCACCACGTCCAGCTGACGCACCACCGAACGCGGCGTCGGCGTTTCAATCGCCGCCGTCATCAGCCGATCCATTTCCTTCAGCAGGCGCTCATCCAGCGAACCTTCGCCAGGACGCTGGTTAATCGTTTCCAGATGTCGCAGATAGCTCTGATTCTGATAGAGGGAACTTAGCAGAGCGTTACGCTCAAGATGGCGCTGCTGGCCGCGCTGTAGCATCCCTTCCACGCTTTGCTGAAGTTCATTGCTGCGCTGGATAATACGCTGCACCAGCTCCGGTTCATGGCTTGCCAGGGGTGCGGCGGCCAGCTGGTCGAGAGAATGTTTCAGCGCGCTTTGCGTTGCCTGTAAACGCTCCGCTTCACCTTTGTATTCCAGCGCGCCAACGACCTGTGAAAGCCGCACCGCCGCCGTCGCCACGTTCGCCGTATCGCGCGCCAGGTTCATGCTGCTGGTGACGTCATCAAAGGTCTGCTGCTGCACCTGCTCCTGGATCTGACTGGCGTGACGAAAGCCCAGCACCGCCGCCGCACTCACCATCAGCGTCACCGCCACCACCAGCAGGTTGAAAAACAGCAGGCGGCCGCGGGCGCTGGTAAAGAACGAGGGTTGGCGTAGTGGCATGGTATCTCCGTTTGTGAGCTTCGTGCATACCCTCTCCCCGGCCCTCTCCCAAAAGGGAGAGGGAGAAAACCAAACCGGCTCCGGTCGCGTAAGGGAGAATGCCGATCGGTTCCCTCTCCCTCCGGGAGAGGGTCAGGGAGAGGGCTGACTGTGACCCGAATCAAATTCCCCGCACTATGACAAATATGAACGGCCTCTGACATTTTGCATTTACTTTCCTGTGATGGACTGCTGATATCGACCTTCCCTCAGGAGTTGCGCCATGAATCAGACGCCGGTACTTGAGATGCGCAATATCGCCAAAGCGTTCGGCAAGTTTTATGCGCTGAAAGGCGTGGATTTAACGGTATTTCCCGGCGAAATCCACGCCCTGATGGGGGAAAACGGCGCAGGCAAAAGCACGCTGATGAAAATCCTCGCCGGGGCCTATACCGCCACCAGCGGCGAGATCCTGATCGACGGCGAGCCCCGCGCTATCAAAGGGCCGAAAGACGCGCTGGCAGCGGGCATTACCCTGATTTATCAGGAGATGCAGCTGGCCCCAAATCTAACCGTCGCTGAGAACATTTTCCTCGGCAGCGAGCTGTCCCGGGGCGGGCTGGTACAGCGGAGAACCATGGTCGCTCAGGCGCAGGAGGTCATTAACCGCCTCGGCGCACAGTTCAAAGCCACCGATCGGGTAATGAAGCTCACCATTGCCGAACAGCAGCAGGTGGAGATCGCCCGCGCGCTGCACCGCAATAGCCGCATTCTGGTGATGGATGAACCCACCGCGGCCCTCTCCTCCCGCGAAACCCATCGCCTGTTCGAACTCATTTTGCGCCTGCGCGACGAAGGGATGGCAATCATCTACATCAGCCACCGCATGGCGGAAGTGTATGAGCTCTCCGACCGCGTCAGCGTCCTGCGCGACGGGCAGTACGTTGGCAGCCTGATGCGCGACAAGCTCAACGCCTCCGAGCTGGTGCGCATGATGGTGGGCCGCCCGCTGAGCGATCTGTTCAACAAAGAGCGTGATATTCCCCACGGCCAGCCGCGCCTCAACGTTCATCATCTGACGGACGGCGGCAAAGTACAGCCATGCAGCCTGCTGGTGCGCTCTGGCGAAATCGTCGGCCTGGCAGGCTTAGTGGGTGCGGGCCGCTCCGAACTGGCGCAGCTGATTTTCGGCGTGCGTAAAGCCACCGGCGGCGTGATTGAAGTGGACGGCGAACCCGTGCTTATTCACTCCCCGCGCGAAGCTATTGATTTAGGCATCGGCTTCCTCACCGAAAACCGCAAAGAGCAGGGGCTGTTCCTCGAACTGGCTGCGCAGGAAAACATCACCATGGCGACGCTCGAGCGTGACGCGCATTACGGCATGCTCGATCGCAAAAAGGCGCAAAGCATTTCCGACGACGCCATTAAATTGCTGAATATTCGCGTGCCGCATTCCCAGGTGCGGGCGGGCGGCCTGTCCGGCGGCAACCAGCAGAAGCTGCTGATCTCCCGCTGGGTGGCCATTGGCCCGCGCATTCTGATCCTCGATGAACCAACGCGCGGCGTGGACGTCGGCGCGAAAAGCGAGATCTACCGCATCATGAACCAGATGGCGCGTCAGGGCGTGGCCATCCTGATGATCTCCAGCGAGCTGCCGGAAATCGTCGGCATGAGCGACCGGGTGTACGTCATGCGCGAGGGCAGCATTGCCGGTGAACTGCTGAACCACGACATCACCCAGGAAAATATTATGACGCTCGCCACGGGCGTGAACGAATCCCACCACCAGGCGGTACAATCATGACCACGCAAAAAGAGAATTCCGTGCCTTCGCCGCAGCAGGTGGCAAAAACCTCGGCCCGCAAAATGCTGATGGGCGATCTGATGCAGACCGTGGGGATCCTGCCGATCCTGATCCTGATTGTGGCGGTATTTGGCTTCGTTGCGCCGAACTTCTTCACCGAAAGCAATCTGCTGAACATTACCCGCCAGGCGTCGATCAACATCGTGCTGGCGGCGGGGATGACCTTCATCATTCTCACCGGCGGGATAGACCTTTCCGTGGGTTCCATTTTGGGCACCACGGCGGTGGCGGCAATGGTGGTATCGCTGATCCCTGAATTTGCCATGCTCTCAATTCCCGCCGCGCTGATGCTCGGCCTGCTGCTCGGGCTGTTTAATGGCGCACTGGTCGCTTTCGCCGGACTGCCGCCGTTTATCGTCACGCTCGGCACCTATACGGCGCTGCGCGGTGCGGCTTATCTGCTGGCGGACGGCACGACGGTGATCAACTCCAATATCAGCTTCGAATGGATCGGCAACGATTATCTCGGGCCCATTCCATGGCTGGTAGTGATCGCACTGGCGGTGATCGTGGTGTGCTGGTTCATCCTGCGCCGCACCACCCTCGGCGTTCACATTTACGCGGTCGGGGGCAACATGCAGGCGGCGCGCCTGACGGGCATTAAGGTGTGGCTGGTGCTGCTGTTTGTGTATGGCATGAGCGGCCTGCTCTCCGGGCTCGGCGGGGTGATGAGCGCCTCGCGGCTCTACAGCGCCAACGGCAACCTCGGCATGGGCTACGAGCTGGACGCCATCGCGGCGGTGATTCTCGGCGGCACCAGCTTCGTCGGCGGCATCGGCACCATCACCGGCACGCTGGTGGGGGCGCTGATTATCGCCACGCTCAACAACGGCATGACGCTGATGGGCGTCTCCTACTTCTGGCAACTGGTGATCAAAGGGGCGGTGATCATCATTGCGGTACTGATCGACAAATACCGTACCCGACACCATCAAAGTGCATAAACCTGCCGGATGCGGCGTATCCGCCTTATCCAGCCTACCGATCCGTAGGCCTGATAAGCGCAGCGCCATCAGGCACTCACAACAAAAAGTACTCTACATGAGGAAAGTCATATGCGTTTGAAGCCCATTGCTATTGCGCTCTGTGCGGGAGCGCTGCTAACCGCAGCGCCGTTCACCCAGGCCAAAGAGCTGAAGTCCATCGGCGTGACGGTCGGCGACCTTGCCAATCCGTTCTTCGTGCAAATAACCAAAGGGGCTGAGCTGGAAGCCCGCAAGCTGGCTGGCGATAACGTGAAGGTGACGCTGGTCTCCAGCGGCTACGATCTTGGCCAACAGGTCACGCAGATCGATAACTTTATCGCCGCGAAGGTCGACATGATCATTCTTAACGCCGCGGATTCCAAAGGCATTGGCCCCGCGGTGAAACGTGCGAAAGAAGCGGGGATCGTGGTCGTGGCGGTTGACGTGGCGGCCGAAGGGGCCGACGCAACCATCACTTCCGATAACACCCAGGCGGGCGAAATGGCCTGTAAATACATCACCGATCGCCTGAACGGCAAAGGCAACGTGGTGATCATCAACGGGCCGCCGGTGTCCGCCGTGCAGAACCGCGTCGAAGGCTGTCAGACCGAGTTCAAAAAGCACCCTGACATCAAGGTGCTGTCTGACAACCAGAACGCCAAAGGCAGCCGCGAAGGCGGGCTGGAGGTGATGACTTCGCTGCTGGCAGCGAATCCGAAGATCGACGGCGTGTTCGCGATTAACGATCCAACGGCGATCGGTGCCGATCTGGCCGCGAAACAGGCGCAGCGTAAAGAGTTCTTTATCGTCGGCGTCGACGGCAGTCCGGACGGTGAAGAAGCGCTGAAGCGCGAGAACTCGCTGTTTGTGGCAACGCCTGCGCAGGATCCGCAGGTAATGGCAGCAAAAGCGGTGGAAATCGGCTATGACATACTACAGGGCAAACCTGCGCCGAAAGAGCCCGTGCTGATCCCGGTGACGTTAATCGATAAGAAAAACATCGGAACGTATAAGGGCTGGACGGTTAAGTAAGGATTGTGCAGCCACTTCCCCTCACCCCGGCCCTCTCCCCAAAGGGGCGAGGGGAAACGTCAAAACCGCACCGTACAGTTCCCTCTCCCCTATGGGAGAGGGTTAGGGGTAACACGCCAAAGGAGAATCTATGAAACGCTCCGACATCAACGACATACTCGGTCAGACGCGGCAGTTTTTCTCCATGCACGACGTCCACCTGCCCGCGTTTGCCAGCTTCCCGCCAACGAAGTGGCACCAGCTCGACCCGGATGCCTGGCACGAAGTGTTTGCCCTTAAGCTCGGCTGGGACGTCACCGCCTTTGGCGGCACAAATTTTCTGGCGCAGGGGCTGACCCTCTTTACCCTGCGTAACGGCTCGCCCAACGGTATGCCCTATGAAAAGAGCTACGCGGAAAAAATCATGCACGTGCGCGACGGGCAGGTGACGCCGATGCATTTCCACTGGCGCAAGCGGGAAGACATTATCAACCGCGGCGGCGGCAATCTGATTATTGAGCTGTGGAACGCGGATATGAACGCGCAGACCGAAAACACCGACGTCACCGTGACGCTCGACGGCTGTCGGCAAACGCATGCCGCAGGCAGCCAGCTTCGGCTGTCGCCGGGGGAAAGCATCTGCCTGCCGCCGG
The DNA here is from genome assembly GCF_032012665.1 of Scandinavium sp. Classification (NCBI taxonomy): domain Bacteria; kingdom Pseudomonadati; phylum Pseudomonadota; class Gammaproteobacteria; order Enterobacterales; family Enterobacteriaceae; genus Scandinavium; species Scandinavium sp. Next base: position 83,244 of record NZ_DALZVG010000012.1, on the reverse strand, counting down.
GGCTTTATCACAGCTTCTGGGGCGAGCGCGGCTTCGGCGACGTGCTGGTGGGAGAAGTCTCCACCGTTAACGATGACGACCACGACAACCACTTCCTGTTTCCGCTCGATCGCTACAGCAGCATTGAAGAAGACGAGCCAGCGCATCTGGTGCTGTGCAATGAATACCGCCTTTTCATTAACCATACCCAATAGATTTCAGGCTGCGGAAAGGCGGCAAGAGAGCAAATCCCGATGCGCTTACCTCAGTAAGTGATTCGGGTTTGTGAACGCCGCCAACGTAACTGCAGCCTGAAAGATGACGGGTATGAAGGAGAACGCTATGCCTCTGATCTCCCTCGCCGACGGCCTGGCCCACGCTCGCGAGCATCGCTACGCGCTGGGCGCGTTTAACGTCCTCGACTCCCATTTTCTACGCGCACTGTTTGCCGCCGCGGAGCAGGAGCGCTCGCCTTTTATCATCAATATCGCCGAGGTGCATTTTAAGTACCTGTCGCTGGAATCGCTGGTCGAAGCCGTGCGTTTTGAGGCTTCCCGGCACGACATTCCGGTGGTGCTGAACCTCGATCATGGCCTGCATTTTGAGGCGGTGGTGCGTGCGCTGCGCCTGGGATTCAGCTCGGTCATGTTCGACGGCTCAACGCTCGATTACGACGAAAATATTCGCCAGACCCGCGAAGTGGTGAAGATGTGCCACGCGGTTGGCGTATCGGTTGAGGCAGAACTGGGCGCGGTAGGCGGAGACGAAGGGGGCGCGCTGTACGGTCACGCCGACGAAGCGTTTTTCACCGACCCAAATCTGGCACGCGAATTCGTCGACAGAACGGGCATTGACGCCCTCGCCGTCGCCATAGGCAACGCCCACGGCAAATACAAAGGCGAGCCGAAGCTCGACTTCGCCCGCCTCGACGCCATTCGCGAGCAAACCGGCCTGCCGCTGGTGCTGCATGGCGGCTCCGGCATCAGCGATGCGGATTTCCGCCGCGCCATTGAGCTTGGCATTCACAAAATCAACTTCTACACCGGGATGTCGCAGGCAGCGCTCGCGGCGGTGGAGCAGCGCATAAACCATCGTCAGCCGATTTATGACGAGTTTGCCGAACTGCTGCTCGGCATTGAAACCGCGATTACCGATACCGTCGCGGAACAGATGCGCATCTTCGGCAGCGCGGGGAAAGCCTGATGGAGCGCATCGGCATTATCGCTGCCGGGAATATGCTGGTCGATCACGTGCATAAAATCGTGCAGTGGCCGGAGCGCGGCTGGCTGGCAGAGATCACCCACAGCGAGCGTTCAACGGGCGGCGCACCGCTGAACGTGCTGCTGACGCTCGCCAAAATGCGCAGCCACCTGCCGCTGCAGGCGGTCGGGCTGGTGGGCGAAGACAGCGACGGCGACTACATCATGGCGATGCTCGACCAGTATCACGTCAACCGTCAGCACGTGCAGCGCACCAGCTTTGCGCCAACGTCAATGTCGCAGGTGATGACCGATCCCAGCGGCCAGCGCACGTTCTTCCACTCACCTGGCGCGAATCGCCTGCTTGATCTGCCCGCCTTCGACAGGCTGGAAGGATCGATGAAGATCTTCCATCTCGGCTATCTGCTGCTGCTCGACAGCCTCGATCTGGCTGATAAAGAGTACGGCACCCGCGCCGCTCGCCTGCTGGCCCAGATGCGCGAGAAAGGCTATGAAACGTCGCTCGATTTGGTGTCGCGTAAGGGCGACCCGCGCTATCAGCCGCTGGTGCGCCCGGCGTTGCAGCACCTCGATTATCTGGTGATTAACGAACTGGAGGCGGGAGAATTTAGCGAACTGGCGATTCGTGCCGAAGAGGGAGAACCGATTATCGACAATATCGCCGCTGCCGCCGCGCTGCTGCTGAAAGCTGGCGTGAAGCAACGGGTGGTGATCCATTGCCCGGAGGGCGCATGGTGTGAAGCGCCGGGCGAAGCAGGGCAATGGGTGCCGTCATGGCGGCTGGAGCAAAGTGAGATTATCGGCAGCGTCGGCGCCGGAGATGCTTTCTGCGCCGGGTTCCTGTACGGCTGCCACGAAAAGTGGGGGCTGAAAGAAAGCGTGCAGTTAGCCCACGCCTGCGCAAGAGCCAGTCTGCAGTGCGCCAACGCAATTGACGGAGCGAAATCGCTCGATGAGCTGCAGCTGTTTATCAGTGAGCATCAGGCCTGAATTACCGGGCGGCGCTTCGCTTGCCCGGGCCTACAACTGCAGCATCAGTTTTTGTAGGCCGGATAAGCGTCAGCGCCATCCGGCAAAACTACGCAGCTTTATCGCTATGCACCACGTCCGCCGCAAATACATATCCCAGCCCGCGCAGGGTTTTAATCAGCGTCGGCTGGTGCGGGTTGGTTTCAATTTTCCGCCGCAGGCGCATGATTAGCACGTCGATGGTGCGGTCAAACACCTCGATGCTTTCGCTGTGGGTGAGTTCCAGCAGCTGTTCACGACTCAGCACGCGTCGGGCGTTTTGCGCCAGCGCCAGCAGCAGACCGTATTCGCCCTGGGTCAGCGCGACCGCCTGCTGTGTGGGAGCGATCAGCTCACAGCGTTCGGTGTCCAGCCGCCAGCCGTTGAAGCTCATGCCGCTACCCTGCCCGCTGCGTACGTCCACCGTCAGCGCGCCGCTGCGGCGTAGCACCGCCTTCAGGCGAGCCACCACAATGCGCGGATTAAAAGGTTTGCCGATGTAGTCGTCGGCGCCCATCTCCAGACCTACCACCACGTCGGATTCGCTGCCCATGCCGGTCAGCATCACCACCGGCAACTCCGGTCGCAGCCGCTGGATCTGCGTGAGCACCTGCAGGCCATTGATGTCAGGCAGCATCATGTCGAGCAGCACCAGCGCGATATCGGCCCGCTGCGCCACGGTCTCCACGCCGGACTGACCGAGATGGCACACGGCCACGTCAAACACGTGCTCGGCGAGGACATCCCGCAGGAGTTCGCAGATTGCCGTGTCGTCATCAATCACCAGTATGACCGGTTTCATCGCCATTCCCCTGCCCAGTTCGCCATGGAGTAAGTCTGGATGATTCTGCGGCGCCCTCCAGCCAATGCCAGCACCAGGTGATGAATCTTTAACCGCCGTCACATCGCAGCGCTTTTCGACACGTCAAAACTGTCGAGTCGCGCAGTTTCGTCATTCACTGGCGCGGCTCGCCCCGCGAATACCCACACAATAAAGAGTGGCATAAAACCTGCATCAGGGAGCCCTGAACGCAATTTGCGACTGGTTAACTGGAGCGAAACCGATGAAAAAAGTCGTCACGGTTTGCCCTTACTGCGCATCGGGCTGCAAGATAAACCTGGTGGTGGATAACGGCAAAATAGTCCGGGCGGAAGCGGCGCAGGGGAAAACCAATCAGGGCACGCTGTGCCTGAAAGGTTACTACGGCTGGGATTTTATCAACGATACCCAAATCCTCACCCCGCGCCTGAAAACCCCAATGATTCGCCGCGAGCGCGGCGGCAAGCTGGAGGCGGTGTCCTGGGATGAAGCGCTGAACTACGTGGCCGAACGCCTGAGCGCGATCAAAGCTAAATACGGCCCGGACGCTATTCAGACCACGGGGTCGTCACGTGGTACCGGTAATGAAACTAACTATGTGATGCAGAAATTTGCGCGCGCCGTTATTGGTACCAATAACGTCGACTGCTGCGCACGCGTCTGACACGGCCCTTCGGTTGCAGGTCTGCACCAGTCGGTCGGTAACGGCGCAATGAGTAATGCCATCACCGAGATTGATAACACCGATCTCGTGTTTATTTTCGGGTACAACCCGGCAGATTCACACCCTATTGTGGCGAACCACGTGATCAACGCCAAACGCAATGGGGCGAAAATTATCGTCTGCGATCCGCGTAAAATTGAAACCGCGCGCATTGCCGATATGCATATCGCACTGAAAAACGGTTCAAATATCGCGCTATTGAATGCGATCGGTCACGTAATCATCGAAGAAAACCTCTACAACGCGACTTTCGTCGCCAGCCGTACCGAGGGCTTTGAGGAGTATCGCAAAATCGTTGAAGGCTATACGCCGGAGTCGGTGGAAGCCATTACCGGCGTGAGCGCGCAGGAAATTCGCCAATGTGCGCGGATGTACGCGGGCGCGAAATCCGCCGCCATCCTGTGGGGCATGGGCGTGACCCAGTTCTATCAGGGCGTGGAAACGGTGCGTTCGCTGACGAGCCTCGCGATGCTGACCGGCAACCTTGGTCGTCCGAGCGTGGGCGTGAACCCGGTGCGTGGTCAAAACAACGTGCAGGGCGCGTGCGATATGGGCGCGCTGCCGGATACCTATCCGGGCTATCAGTACGTCAACAACCCTGCCAACCGTGAGAAGTTCGCCAAAGCCTGGGGCGTGGAAAGCCTGCCTGCGCATACCGGCTATCGCATCAGCGAGCTGCCGCACCGTGCGGCGCACGGCGAAGTGCGCGCGGCGTACATCATGGGTGAAGATCCGCTTCAGACGGACGCTGAACTCTCTGCGGTGCGTAAAGGGTTTGAAGATCTCGAGCTGGTTATCGTGCAGGACATCTTTATGACCAAAACTGCTTCGGCGGCGGACGTCATTTTGCCGTCCACCTCCTGGGGTGAGCACGAAGGCGTTTACACCGCCGCAGACCGCGGCTTCCAGCGCTTCTTCAAGGCGGTAGAGCCGAGGTGGGATCTGAAGACCGACTGGCAGATCATCAGCGAAATCGCCACCCGCATGGGCTACCCGATGCACTACAACAACACCCAGGAAATCTGGGATGAGTTACGTAATCTGTGCCCGAGCTTCAAAGGGGCCACTTACGAAAAAATGGGCGAGCTCGGCTATGTGATGTGGCCGTGCAGCGATGAGTCCGACGCCGATCAGGGCACGTCGTACCTCTTTAAAGAGAAGTTCGACACGCCAAACGGCCTGGCGCAGTTCTTCACCTGCGATTGGGTTGCGCCTATTGATAAGCTCACCGAAGAGTATCCGATGGTGCTCTCCACGGTGCGCGAAGTCGGCCATTACTCCTGTCGTTCGATGACCGGCAACTGCGCGGCGCTGGCGGCGCTGGCCGACGAACCAGGCTACGCGCAAATCAACACCGCAGATGCCGCAAGGCTCGGTATTGAGAATGAAGCGCTGGTGTGGGTGAATTCGCGTAAAGGCAAAATCATCACCCGGGCGCAGGTCAGCGATCGCCCGAACGTCGGGGCGGTGTATATGACCTACCAGTGGTGGATTGGCGCCTGTAACGAGCTGGTGACCGAAAACTTAAGCCCGATAACCAAAACGCCGGAGTACAAATATTGCGCCGTTCGGGTAGAGCGTATCGAGGATCAGCGCGCGGCTGAGCAGTACGTGATCGACGAATACAACAAGCTGAAATCCCGTCTGCGTGAGAGTGCGCTGGGGTGAGGCTGGCTCGTTGATGGTGATGAGGGGTGAATTTTTTCACCCTTTTTTTAGTACAGATGCATCATTTCAATCTTTTTGGTCGCCCTTTATACTGCGTGTCCTCCCTTTCAGATGAAAAAATGATGATGAAACGCTGCGTTTGGTTGCTCTTATTCCCGCTGCTGGCTCAGGCCGACGAGATTGGCTCACAGTACAGAGAGCGGGCTGAAACGGGTGACAGACGCGCACAGTATTATCTCGCCGATACGTATTACAGTTCCGGTGATGAGCAACATGCCCGCTATTGGGCCGAGAAAGCCGCTGAAAACGGCGAGCCGGATGCCGCCGCCCTGCTGGCGCAGATGATGATGAAAACCAATCTGCCCGGTGCCCGAAAGCTTGCGGAACAGGCCACGCTCGCGGGCAGCGCCAACGGGGAAATCATTCTCGCCCACACCTTAGTGAACACGCTTGCAGGTAAGACGGATTATCCGTATGCGCTCTCATTGTTAGAGAAAGCTGCGAAAAAGACGGACAGCGACGCCGCCGTGGATGCACAGATGCTTCTCGGGCTCATTTACGCCAATGGGGGTGAAGTCAGTGAAGATGATGCTAAAGCTACAGAGTACTTCAAGCGTAGCTCGATGCTATCGCGCTCCGGCTACGCCGAATACTGGGCGGGCGAAATGTTCCTCACCGGCGAAAATGGCTTTATCCAGCCGAACAAGCAGAAGGCGCTGAGCTGGTTTAACGTCAGCTGTCTGGAAGGCAATGATTCAGGCTGTGAAGCGCTGGATGCGCTGAGCGGGGAGTAAAACAGCCCGCGCGTTTCTTTAAGGGCATTGTCGGGTGGCGCTTACGCTTACCCGACCTACAAAAAACTGCCGAACGGCGCTTCGTTTGCCCGACCTGCATGAACTATGCAGGCCGGTAACGCGTAGGCCGGGTAAGCGCATGCGCCACCCGGCACTGTTTTGTTAACGATTCGCGGTCTTATCAAATTTACCCAGCATTTCACGCTCGTAGGCCTGCGCTTTTTTGCGGTCAAACTTGTGTTCCCACTTGGCAATCACCAGCACCGCCAGCGCGTTACCCACCACGTTCAGCGCCGTACGCGCCATGTCGAGGATACGATCAACGCCGGCGATAAACGCCAGGCCTTCCAGCGGAATGCCCACGCTGCCAAGCGTTGCCAGCAGCACCACGAACGACACGCCCGGCACGCCCGCAATGCCTTTTGAGGTCACCATCAGCGTCAGCACCAGAATGATTTCCTGGCCGAGCGACAGCTCAATACCGTAGAGCTGAGCGATGAAAATCGCCGCGATGCTCTGGTACAGCGTCGAGCCGTCGAGGTTGAAGGAGTAGCCCGTCGGCACCACGAAGCTGGTGATCGACGAAGGTGCGCCGTAGGCTTCCATTTTCTCAATGATGCGCGGCAGTACGCTCTCGGAGCTTGCCGTGGAGTAGGCCAGAATCAGCTCGTCTTTCAGGATGCGGATCAAAATCCAGATGCTCAGGCCGCACATTTTGGCGACCGCGCCAAGAACCACCAGCGCGAAGAACAGGATGGCGACGTAAACCAGAATCACCAGCTTGGCGAGCGGCCACAGTGAGGCAAAACCGAAGTTAGCCACGGTCACCGAGATCAGCGCGAACACGCCAATCGGCGCATAACGCATGACCATGTGCGTCACTTTGAACATCGTTTCGGACACGGAGCGGAAGACGGTCACCAGCGGTTCACGGTGCGCAGACGGCAGCGACGACAGGCCCAGGCCAAACAGTACCGAGAAGAAGATAATCGGCAGCATGTCACCCTTCGCCATGGAGGCGAAAATGTTGGTCGGCACCAGCGACAGGATCGTGCCCATCAGGCCATGCGCGTGGCTGGCCACTTCCGCCGTGGTGTTCTGGTATTTAGAGATATCGACCGTGGCGAGCGTCGACATATCGATGCCTGCCCCCGGCTGGAACACGTTCGCCAGCGTAATGCCCAGAATGATGGCGACGGTGGTAATAATTTCGAAATAGATAATGGTTTTTGCGCCGATACGCCCGAGCGATTTAGCATCACCCACGCCCGCAATCCCGACCACCAGCGTCGAAATCACAATCGGTACCACGATCATTTTGATCAGGTGAATAAAGATATCACCGGCAGGCGACAGCAGGTTGGCAATCAGCCATTCACGGCTATCGCTTTGATAATGAAGGTAGCTTCCCAGGAGAATACCCAGCACCAGGGCCAGCAGAATTTGCCAGGCCAGGCTGACTTTTGCTTTTTTCATAATTGCAGACTTCCTCAATGCACAGCGGCATTCATGTTAATGAATGTCACCCACTGAAAGGGGGATGATTTGTGTTGCGTATCTGTGTGGAGTTTTTTTACGCGGCGTATGAGTATCACCTGTACGGCATGTCGCGCAAGCCTTTCAGAACGGGGCTTTTGGCTGACAAAAGCGAGATTAGCGCGAATTAAGTCTGTTTACGGTAAATAACCGTTTGTTATAGAAAACTTTTTTTATCCTAAAAAAGTATATATTCATTATCGTGATTATTTTTACTCGAAGATTCATTTGGCTAAATTTCATACACTACAAACAATGCGTGATCTGTCGCCCAAATAATAAACAAAGCCTGTAAAGACTCTATTATTAACGTTTGTTTGACATATATTTAACATTCTAATAAGGAGAGCAAAAGCCATGAGCCAGATCCATAAACACTCTATTCCCGCAAACATTGCGGAAAACTGCCTGATTAACCCGGAACAATATAAGACAAAGTATCAACAGTCAGTCAGCGACCCGGACGCCTTCTGGGGCGAACAGGGGAAAATCCTCGACTGGATCAAACCGTATAACACAGTCAAAAACACCTCCTTCGCGCCCGGCAACGTCTCCATTAAATGGTACGAAGACGGCACGCTGAACCTGGCGGCCAACTGCCTTGACCGTCACCTGGCCGAGCGCGGCGATCAGACGGCCATCATCTGGGAAGGCGACGATGCCAGCCAGAGCAAACATATTACCTATAAGGAACTGCACCGCGACGTCTGCCGCTTCGCGAATGTCCTGACCGACCTGGGCATTAAAAAGGGCGACGTGGTGGCCATTTATATGCCGATGGTGCCGGAAGCCGCCGTGGCGATGCTCGCCTGTGCGCGCATTGGCGCGGTGCATTCCGTTATTTTTGGCGGTTTCTCGCCAGAAGCAGTCGCTGGCCGCATTATCGACTCCAGCTCACGGCTGGTGATCACCGCCGATGAAGGCGTGCGCGCCGGGCGTTCAATTCCGCTGAAGAAAAACGTCGACGATGCGCTGAAAAACCCGAATGTGAAAAGCGTTGAACACGTGGTTGTACTCAAACGCACCGGCGGCAAAACCGAATGGCACGAAGGCCGCGATCTGTGGTGGAGCGACCTGACAGAAAAAGCCAGCGATCGGCACCAACCGGTCGAAGTTGGCGCGGAAGATCCGCTGTTCATCCTGTACACCTCCGGTTCCACCGGCAAACCGAAAGGCGTGCTGCACACCACCGGCGGCTACCTGGTTTACGCGGCAACCACCTTCAAATACGTCTTTGACTATCATCAGGGCGACATCTACTGGTGCACCGCCGACGTGGGTTGGGTCACCGGCCACAGCTACCTGCTGTACGGGCCGCTGGCCTGCGGCGCGACCACGCTGATGTTCGAAGGCGTGCCAAACTGGCCGACGCCCGCTCGCATGAGCCAGGTCGTCGACAAGCACAAGGTCAATATTCTCTATACCGCGCCGACTGCGATTCGTGCGCTGATGGCCGAAGGCGACAAAGCAATTCAGGGCACCGACCGCTCAACGCTGCGTATTCTGGGCTCCGTCGGCGAACCGATTAACCCGGAAGCCTGGGAGTGGTACTGGAAGAAAATCGGCAACGAGAAGTGCCCGGTAATGGACACCTGGTGGCAGACCGAAACCGGCGGCTTCATGATCACCCCGCTGCCAGGTGCTACGGAGCTCAAAGCAGGCTCGGCAACGCGTCCGTTCTTTGGCGTGCAGCCTGAGCTTGTCGATAACGAAGGCAACAGGCTGGAAGGTGCAACCGAAGGCAACCTGGTCATTACCGATTCCTGGCCGGGTCAGGCACGCACACTGTTTGGCGACCATGAGCGCTTCGAGCAGACCTATTTTTCAACCTTCAAAAACATGTACTTCAGCGGCGACGGCGCGCGCCGTGACGAAGACGGCTACTTCTGGATCACCGGCCGCGTCGATGACGTGCTGAACGTTTCCGGTCACCGTCTTGGCACCGCTGAGATTGAGTCAGCGCTGGTGTCGCATCCCAAAATCGCCGAGGCGGCGGTGGTCGGCATTCCGCACAGCATTAAAGGTCAGGCGATTTATGCCTACGTCACCCTGAACCACGGCGAAGAGCCGAGCCCGGAACTGTACACCGAGGTGCGTAACTGGGTGCGTAAAGAGATTGGCCCGCTGGCGACGCCGGACGTGCTGCACTGGACCGACTCGCTGCCGAAAACCCGCTCCGGCAAAATCATGCGCCGCATTCTGCGCAAGATTGCCGCCGGGGATACCAGCAACTTTGGTGATACCTCAACGCTTGCCGATCCGGGCGTGGTGGAAAAACTGCTCGAAGAGAAGCAGTCCATTTCGGTGCCTTCTTAATCACGGCTGAATTGCCCGGCGGCGCAAGCTTGCCGGGCCTACAAAACGTAGGCCGGGTTAACGACAGTGCCACCCGGCAATGCATTGCTTTACCAGCAAGGTGAGAGTGTTTTTCCGTATGCCACTCTCCTCCCATTCTTGTCCTGATAAGGACAAGAGCACAGTACGGTGTTCTGTTTGCCCTACATAAAAAACTAGTATCTACCTCTGGAGACTCTGTGATGAATCAAGATATCTGTCAGCAGATAGAAGACAGCGCGCATTTCAGGGAGTTAGTCGACAAACGGCAACGGTTTGCCGCCATTCTGTCCGTTATCATGCTTATCGTGTACGTCGGTTTTATTCTGCTGATCGCCTTCGCGCCCGGCTGGCTTGGCACGCCGCTGCACGCGGGCACCAGCGTCACCCGCGGCATTCCCATCGGCATTGGCGTTATCGTGATCTCTTTCCTTCTGACGGGCGTATACGTCTGGCGGGCCAACGGGGAGTTCGACAAACTGACCAAAGCGGTGATGCGTGAGGTGAAGGCATAATGAAAAAGCTACTGACGGCGCTGGCCGCCACTCTTCCGCTGGCGGCGAACGCTGCCGACGCCATCACCGGCGAGGTGCAGCGTCAGCCGACAAACTGGGAAGCCATCATCATGTTCCTGGTGTTCGTGGTGCTGACGCTCTACATCACTTACTGGGCCTCCAAGCGCGTACATTCACGTAACGATTACTACACTGCGGGCGGTAACATCACCGGTTTGCAGAACGGACTGGCGATTGCCGGGGACTTTATGTCCGCCGCGTCGTTCCTCGGGATCTCTGCGCTGGTCTACACCTCCGGCTACGACGGGCTGATTTACTCGCTTGGCTTCCTCGTTGGCTGGCCAATTATTCTGTTCCTGATCGCCGAACGCCTGCGCAACCTCGGGCGCTACACCTTTGCCGACGTGGCGTCCTATCGCCTGAAGCAAGGGCCCATCCGCACCCTTTCCGCCTGCGGTTCGCTGGTGGTAGTGGCGCTGTATCTGATTGCGCAGATGGTCGGCGCGGGCAAGCTCATCGAGCTGCTGTTCGGCCTCAACTACCACGTCGCCGTGGTGCTGGTGGGCGTGCTGATGGTGATGTACGTGCTGTTCGGCGGCATGCTGGCGACCACCTGGGTGCAGATCATCAAAGCAGTGCTGCTGCTGTTCGGCGCAAGCTTTATGGCATTTATGGTGATGAAGCACGTTGGCTTTAGCTTCAATAACCTGTTCACCGAAGCGATGGCGGTGCATCCGAAAGGCGCGGCAATCATGAGCCCGGGCGGGCTGGTGAAAGATCCGATTTCCGCACTCTCTCTCGGCCTCGGCCTGATGTTCGGCACCGCCGGGCTGCCGCATATTCTGATGCGTTTCTTCACCGTCAGCGACGCCCGTGAAGCACGTAAGAGCGTGTTCTATGCTACTGGCTTTATGGGCTACTTCTACATCCTGACCTTTATCATCGGCTTCGGCGCGATCATGCTGGTCGGCGCGAACCCGGCGTTTAAAGACGCGGCGGGCCAGCTGATCGGCGGCAACAACATGGCGGCGGTGCATCTGGCAGATGCGGTCGGCGGCAACCTGTTCCTCGGCTTTATTTCGGCCGTGGCGTTTGCCACCATTCTGGCCGTGGTTGCTGGTTTAACGCTGGCGGGGGCATCAGCGGTATCCCACGATCTTTACGCCAACGTCTTCCGCAAAGGCGCGTCCGAGCGTGATGAGCTGCGGGTATCGAAAATCACCGTGCTGATTCTTGGCGTAGTGGCAATCCTGCTGGGCATTTTGTTCGAGAAGCAGAACATCGCCTTTATGGTGGGCCTGGCGTTCTCCATCGCCGCGAGCTGTAACTTCCCGATCATTCTGCTGTCGATGTACTGGTCGAAGCTGACCACTCGCGGCGCGATGATTGGCGGCTGGCTCGGCCTGCTGACGGCGATTGTGCTGATGATCCTCGGCCCAACTATTTGGGTGCAGATCCTCGGTCACGAAACAGCCGTGTTCCCGTACGAATATCCGGCGCTGTTCTCTATCGCCGTGGCATTCATCGGGATTTGGTTCTTCTCGGCAACGGACAACTCAGAAGCCGGGCTGCGCGAACGCGAGCAGTTCCGTGCCCAGTTTATCCGTTCCCAGACCGGACTCGGCATCGAACAGGGCCGCGCGCACTAAAGAAATGCCCGGTGGCGCTGATTGCCAGGTGGCGGCTAACGCCTGACCTGGCCTACAAACCGGGCCTGCAATCAGCCAGGCCGGGTTAACGCAGCGCCACCCGGCAATGAGGACTTTCAGAACATCACCCACGCCACCAGCGGGGCGGCGAGCACCGTAGCGACGCCGGAAAGCATCATCACCAGGCTTGCGACAACCCCTTCCTGCGGGCCTAACTCATAGGAACGTGCCGTTCCGGCACCGTGCGAGGCGGCACCAAACCCGGCCCCTTTCGCCATTCCTTCACGGATTGCCAGACGCATAAACAGCGCATCCCCCACTGCCATGCCGAACACGCCGGTGATCACTACAAACAGCGCCACCAGTTCAGGCTGTCCGCCAATCGGCTTAGCGGCCGCCAGGGCAAAAGGCGTGGTGATAGAGCGCACGGCGAGGCTGCGCTGAATTTCATCGGGTAGAGTAAACAGACGGGCCAGCCACACGGAACTGGTCACCGCGACAACCACCGCAGTCGTCACGCCCGCGGCGAGCGACATCCAGTGACGCTTTATCACCGCGAGGTTGTCATACACCGGCACCGCAAAGGCTATCGTCGCCGGGCCAAGCAGCCACAGCAGCCAGTGCGCTTCGCCCATGTAGTTTTGATAAGAGATGTGGCCGAAAATCAGCATCAGCACCAGCAGGATCGGCGTGAACACCAGCGGCATCAGCGGCAGTTTGCGAAAACGTCGATACAGACGTTTATTGGCGTAATAGAGCCCGAGGGTAATCGCGAGGCACAGCAGGCTCAGCGTTAAGCTATTCATGCTTCATCCTGCTTAATTCAAAGCGATAGACTTTATCCACCACCCACGCCGTTGCCCCCAGCACCAGCATCGTGCTCAGCGCGATCACCAGAAAGATTTTCCAGCCGTCGACCATCAGCAGCTGCGCGTAGTTAACCACAGCCACCACGGCAGGCACGAAGAAGAGCAGCATTTCCGCCAGCAGCCAGCGGGACCCGGCACGCACCCAGCTAAGGGGGAGAACGCGGCAGATAATCAGCGCCAGCATCAGCACCAGCCCCACCAGGTTGGCGGGCAGCGGCAGATGCCCCCACGCCACCAGATGCTCAGCCAGAACAAACAACCCGGCATACAGAACCACCTGCACCGGAACCTGAAGATGATGCAGGACAGCAGGCGTTACGCGCCCTGAGGCCACAGCCATGAAAGGAATTCCTGAAAAAAGTGAAGGCGCTCAGTATAGTGAGCCGCCGACTGCGACTGAAATGAATTAAAATCATTGAAGGTATAGTTTCGAGGAATGATCATGGATATCAGAACGCTGCGCTATTTCGTTGAAGTGGTTCGCCAGCAAAGCTTCACCCGCGCGGCAGAGAAGCTGTTTGTCACCCAGCCCACCATCAGTAAGATGCTGAAAAATCTGGAAGATGAGCTCAACTGCACCCTGCTCATTCGGGATGGCCGCAAGCTGCTGCTGACCGATACCGGTCGCGTGGTCTTCGAGCGCGGCGTGGCCATTCTGACCGAATTTCGCCAGCTGGAAGCGGAACTCAGCGACATCAATCATCTGCATAAAGGTCTTTTGCGCCTCGGCATTCCGCCCATGGTTGGAATGCTGATGGCCGGGCCAATCAGCCTTTTTCGCCAGAGCTACCCCGGCGTCGAGCTGAAAATTGCCGAATTTGGCGGCCTGACGGTACAGCAGGCGGTGGTCAATGGCGAACTCGACGTGGCCATGACCGCCCTGCCCGTGGACGAAGAGAGCGGTCTCGCCACGCTGCCATTGTTCAGCCACCCGCTGTGCGTGCTGGTGCCGCGCTCCGGCGAGTGGTTAAACATGGAAACCATCGGCCCCGAGCAGCTGGCCGCGCATCCGCTGTTAATTTACAACGAAGACTTCGCTCTTAGCCGCCAGCTGATGCAGCTCTTTTCTGAACACGACGTCAAACCTCGCATCGCGGTACGCAGCGGGCAGTGGGATTTTCTGGCGGCAATGGTGCAGGCGGGCGTGGGCGTGGCGATTTTGCCGGAACCCATTTGCCAGCGGCTCGATAAAAACACATTACGCTGGATCCCCCTCGACAGCCCGCTGCACTGGCAGCTGGGGCTTATCTGGCGTGAAGGAACTTACCTTTCCCACAGCGCACAGGCCTGGCTCAAGTGCTGCGAAGGGTTTTGGCAGCCCGGCGGCTGAGCCGCCGTTACAGCTTATCGACCAGCGTCCGGCTCTGAGAAATCAGCTCCCGACGCCCTTCATCCCCCTGCTGGAGCAGGCACACGAACAGCAAATCAATCAGCGTATGCTGGGCGGTACGCACAGAAATCGACGAACTGTGGGTTTTGCTGCCGTCGGCCAGCGTATCGAGGCACAGATCCGCCGCCTGGCGAAGCGGCGACTGATGCAGGGAAGTCAGCGCAATGACTTTCGCCCCGCGCGCTTTTGCCGCTTCGGCAGCGACCTGTACTTCCCGCCGGTTGCCGGAAAACGATATCGCAATCTGGACATCGGCGGCGGTCAATGATTGCGCCACGGTGATCTGCACGTGACTGTCCATCTCATGCATTACCGGATAGCCGATTTTCATCAGCTTGTACGCCAGGTCTTTGGCGATCAGCGACGACCCGCCAATGGCGATTATCTGCACGCGTCCGGCAACGCGGATCAGATCCACGACCCTCTGAAGTCTGGCGAAATCAATCCCGTTGGTGGTATCGCGCAATGCCTGCTGCTTTTCCAGCAGCAGTTTCTCCGCTATCTGCGGGAAGGTGTCTTCACTGTTGATTTCATTGTGAATATAGGCAACGTCGTTTTTGCGTTCGGTGCTTTGCTGCCCCCACTCTTCCACCAGCGCGATTTTAAAATTGGTGTAGCCCTTGAAGCCGAGTTTCTGCGCAAACTTGATGATGCTCGACTGGCTGATGCCCAACACCTGCGCCAGCTCCGGCGAAGAGAACTGTTTAACGCGGCCCGGGTTATCAAGAATGAAGTCCGCAATCTTGCGCTCGCCGGGAGTGAACAGCGATTTATTATGCAGGATGGTATTGATGTGTTTCATAAGTCGATAACCAGACGCTTAGTTTTGGGGGTTCACCCGGGTGTAAAATACTATGTCATTCCCTTCGGCTTTACACCCTTATCCTGTTTCAGACTATGAACGCCGCCCACGGTGACTGAGATCACAGATCGCCAAATGGGATAAAATATTACTTTTAGCATTTATTATTGGAATATATTATTCCAAACATTAAGCACGTTATTCATCGAGGCCGTTATGAAAATTGATTTATCCACCCTGACCACCGAAAGCCGCAACCAGGCGAGTGAAAACATCGATAACCTGTCCACCCTGGACATGCTGAAAGTGATCAACGCCGAAGATAAAAAAGTGGCACTGGCAGTGGAAGAGCAGCTCCCTGCGATCGCCCAGGCCGTCGATGCCATCACCCAAGCGTTCGCCTGCGGCGGCCGCCTGATTTACTGTGGAGCGGGCACCTCGGGCCGTCTTGGCATTCTCGATGCCAGCGAATGCCCGCCAACCTACGGCACGCCGCGTGAAAGGGTGGTGGGGCTGATTGCCGGTGGCCACACCGCGATTCTGCAGGCGGTTGAAAACGCAGAAGATAATGTCCAGCTCGGCGAACAGGATCTGCGCGACCTTGCGCTGAACGAGCGCGACGTGGTTGTCGGTATCGCCGCCAGTGGCCGCACGCCGTACGTCATCGGCGCGCTGAAATACGCCCGCAGCGTGGGTGCCACCACGGGCGCTATCGCCTGCAATCGCGGCAGCGAAATTGGCAAGCTGGCCGATATCGCTATAGAACCCCTGGTCGGCCCGGAAGTGGTGACCGGCTCTTCCCGTATGAAGGCAGGCACCGCGCAAAAACTTATCCTGAATATGCTGACCACCGGCGCAATGATCCGCTCCGGTAAAGTGTTCGGCAACCTGATGGTTGACGTGGAAGCGACCAACGCCAAGCTTCTCCAGCGCCAGGTGAATATCGTGGTGCAGGCGACCGAATGCGATGCCGCCACCGCCGAAGCTGCGCTGAATGCCTGTAACCGCCACTGTAAAACCGCCATCGTGATGATCCTGGCGGGACTCAGCGCGGCAGAAGCAGGCGAAACGCTCGCTAAAAATAACGGCTTTATTCGCAGCGCCATTCAGGGCATCGGGAGCAACTAACCATGGCGAAAATAACAGCCCCAATGATTGAGCAACTGCTTCGGCTGGCAGGCGGTAAGACCAACATCAGCGTCTGCGGAAACTGCATGACGCGCCTGCGCCTGACGCTTCGTGACCGTGATGCCGCCGATATCGCGCAGCTGAAAGCCGTACCGGGCGTGCTCGGCGTTATCAACGGCGACGATCAGCTGCAAATCATCCTCGGCCCGGGCAAAGCACAAACCGCCAGCGAAATGATGAATGAGATGCTGAAAGCCGAAGGCGGCGAAAGCGAGGCGCCGGCAGCGCAAGCCGATCTGAAGTCCCAGGCGAGCCAGAACAAAGCCAAAATGAAGAGTAAGCAGAACAGCGCGGTGCATAACTTTTTAACCAAGTTTGCCACCATCTTTACCCCGCTGATCCCGGGCTTTATCGCCGCAGGCCTGCTGCTCGGCATCGCCACGCTGCTGCAGCAAATTTTCACTACGCCTGCCAGCTGGCTGGTTGACCTGATTGCCTACATGAAGGTGTTCAGCATCGGCCTGTTCACCTTCCTGAGCATTCTGATCGGCTTTAACACCCAGAAAGCCTTTGGCGGCTCGGGCGTGAACGGCGCGATCATCGCTTCGCTGTTTATTCTGCGCTACGTGCCGGAAGGCAAAGTGGGCTACTACGCAGGGATGCAGGACTTCTTCGGCCTGGCGATCGATCCGCGCGGCAACATCATTGGCGTGCTGTTGGCCTGTATTCTCGGTGCGTGGATTGAGCGTCAGGTGCGCCGGTTTGTCCACGACTCGCTGGACATGATCCTCACCTCGGCCATTACGTTACTGATTACCGGGGCGATTACCTTCACCGTGATCATGCCGATTGGCGGCGAGCTGTTCAAAGGGATGTCCTGGCTGTTCCTGCACCTGAACGGTAACCCGTTCGGCACGGCGATTCTCGCGGGCCTGTTCCTGATTGCGGTGGTGTTCGGTATTCACCAGGGCTTCGTGCCGGTGTACTTCGCGCTGATGGACGCGCAGGGCTTCAACTCTCTGTTCCCGATTCTGGCGATGGCCGGTGCCGGACAGGTCGGCGCGTCGCTCGCCCTGTTCTTCCGCGCGAAACACGGCTCTATGCTGCGCACCCAGATTAAAGGCGCCATCTTCCCGGGCCTGCTCGGCATCGGTGAACCGCTGATTTACGGCGTCACGCTGCCGCGCCTGAAGCCGTTCGTGACCGCCTGCTTCGGCGGCGCGGTAGGTGGGTTCTTTATCGGTCTGGTGTCCTGGATGGGGCTGCCGGTTGGTCTGAACACCGTGTTCGGCCCGTCAGGCCTGGTGTCGATTCCGCTGATGACGTCTTCACAGGGGATTTTCGCCGGGATGGCGGTGTACGTCGCCGGGATCCTGATTTCTTACGCAGCCGGTTTTGTGCTGACCTGGTTCTTTGGCAGTAAAAACGTCGACCTGCAATAACGGTCGGTGGTCTCCCCCCTTTGAGCCGCCCTGAGGGCGGCTCTTTTTTTGCCCGGAGGCACTGTGTTTAGCGGGCCTGCGTTTGCTTCAGTATTGTTACTGATCTTCAATCAATAGCGCTTCCAGCAAATCGAGATCGTGCAGCAGCTTTTGCAGCGTTTCGTTGCTGATCTGGCGAGTGGCGCGCAGGTGGTAGAGCTCACCGCGCTCTGAACGCAGCGCCGCAAGGCGGAAGCGGCGCTCAAGGCTCTCTTCCAGCATTGAGGTTTCCACATCGTTACGCCCGTCGGCGCGACGGCGCAGGTTACCAATCACGCGTGAGCTCACTTCGGTCAGCAGCTGATTGTCGATATTCTCTTTCGTGTCCTGAGCCAGACGCTCTTCCATTTTCTGAATGGCGACTATCGCCACGTCCGCCGTTGCGGCACGCGCCAGGCGCTCTTCTTTGTGCTGCTGTGAGTGGTCGGCCACTTCGAGATGGCGCAGCAGGACAGGCATCAGCACCACGGCAACAAACAGCGAGAACAGAATCACCCCTGCGGCCAGGAATACCAGCTCGTAGCGAGCCGGGAAGACGTTGCCATCAGATAACAGAAGCGGAATCGAAAGCACACCGGCAAGCGTGATAGCGCCGCGAACGCCCGCAAAGGTGGCAATCAGCAGTTCACGGGTGCTCCAGCTGCCAAACTCCATCGGCTTTTTCTTCAGGAAGCGCTGGCTGAAGCGCTGCATGGTCCACAGCCAGCCGAAGCGCACCAGCATCAACGCGGCATAGATCAGAATGATGTCCGTAAACAGCATCCAGGTTTCCACGTTCGGATCGGCCTCAGCCGCCACCAGTGAAGACTCAAGGATCCCCGGCAGCTGCAGGCCTAACAGCAAAAACACCATGCCGTTAAACACAAACTCCAGCATCGCCCAGGTGCTGTTAGCACGCAGGCGCATCGCCAGCGGCGCAGTACGCATAACGCCGGAGCGGGTAATGGTCATCCCGGCGGCAACGGCGGCCAGAATGCCCGATACGCCGATGTGTTCGGCAATCAGGTAAGAGGCAAAAGGCAACAGGAACAGCAGGACAATCTGCGTAGCGGGTTCGTCACCGCCCCAGCGGCTGAGGAAGCGCAGCGAGCGCCCGTACAGCCAGCTGACGATAAAGCCCGCCAGGATGCCGCCGGTCGCCACTTTGACGAATTCCAGGGCTGCACCGCCGACGGTGAACACCATGGTTCCCATTATCACGGCGACGGCAAACTTCAGCGACACCAGACCCGAAGCGTCATTCATCAACGCTTCGCCCTGTAAAATACCCATGATTTTTTTTGGGATACGGCCTTCACCGACGATACCGGAAAGCGCCACCGCATCGGTCGGCGACAGCACGGCTGCCAGCGCAAATGCCGGAATAAGCGGGATACCCGGCACCACCCAGTAAATCAGGAAACCGATGCCCACCACCGTCACCAGCACTAACGCCAGCGCCAGGCCAAAAATCTCTCGTCCGTGCTCGATAAATTCACGGGTCGGCGTCTTCCAGCCGTCGGCGAACAGCAGCGGTGGAATGAAGAGGACGAGGAAAAGCTCCGGATCAAACTCAACGTGCAGACCAAAGGTTGGCCACGCCAGCGCCGCCCCGATGAAGATTTGCATCAACGGCAGTGGAACCTGGAAGGGCAGAACTCGGGTAACGACCCCGGAGAGAGAGACCACGAGGGTCATAATCAGTATTGTGAAGAATATTTCCATGCTATCCCTGTTTGCGAAGTCTTAATTCTTGTGCTGTGTCTGATAATACGCCTTCCAGCTTATCGCAAAGCACAACAGGATGTTCCCTAAAATGGTAAAAGTTAAATGATTCATTGAGTTGAATGACATTTTGTGCATTCTTCGTCGCAGATCTTCTGCCCTGTTCTCCTCAGAAAAAACAAAAACGGGCGGCCGAAGCCACCCGTTTTGACGTGCAGGAAACGGGCTTAAATCGCCCAGCCGCCCGCGTAGAAGGCGACCAGCGCCAGGGCAATCACCACGGTACCGATGTTCAGCTTGCGCCATTCGCCAGAGACAACACGGCCGATAACCAGAGTCGCGAAGCCAATCATAATACCGGTCACGATGTTACAGGTCAGCACGATGAACACCGCAGTGATCAGGCCCGCCATTGCGTCAACAAAATCGGCGAAGTCGATTTTCGCCACGTTGCTCAGCATCAGCAGACCTACGTACATCAGCGCCGGAGCGGTGGCGTAGGCAGGCACCAGATAGGAGAGCGGAGAGAGGAACAGGATCAGCAGGAACAGCACGCCGACGGTGATCGCCGTCAGGCCAGTTTTGCCGCCCGCCGCCGTTCCCGCTGCGGATTCGATGTACACCGCCGCAGGCGCTGCGCCCACCAGGCCGGAGAACACGCTGCTCAGGGAGTCAGTGGTCAGTGCTTTACCGCCGTTGATAATCTGCCCGTCTTTATCCAGCAGGTTGGCCTGACCGGCTACCGCACGGATAGTGCCCGTGGCATCGAACACGGCGGTCATCACCAGCGCCAGCACGCTTGGCAGGACGACAGGGTTTAGTGCGCCCATGATATCGAGGCTGCCGATCAGGGAATTACCGTGCTCATCGCTGAGAGAAGGCATAGCGAAGACGCCGGAGAAGTGCACGCTCGGGTCAAAAATCAGGCCAACAACGGAAACGCCGATAATGGTCAGCAGGATGCCGCCCGGCACTTTCAGCTTTTCAAGGCCGATAATGACCGCAAGACCGATCAGCGACATGATCACCGGGAAGCTTGCGAAGTGACCTAGCGCCACCGGCAGGCCGTCCAGCGGGTTTTTGATGACCAGACCGACGCCGTTGGCCGCAATCAGCAGCAGGAACAGGCCGATACCGATACCGGTGCCATGCGCAACGCCCTGCGGCAGGTTGCGCAGGATCCAGCTACGAATGCCGGTTGCGGAAATAACGGTAAACAGCACGCCCATCAGGAACACGGCACCCAGCGCAACCGGAATGCTGATGTGCTGGCCGAGCACCAGGCTGAATGCGGTAAACGCGGTCAGCGAGATGGCGCAGCCAATCGCCAGCGGCAGGTTGGCCCACAGGCCCATCACCAGGGAGCCAACGCCGGCAACCAGGCAGGTCGCCACGAAGACGGCCGCCGGCGGGAAGCCTGCTTTTCCAAGCATGCCCGGTACGACAATAACGGAGTAGACCATGGCCAGGAAGGTGGTTAATCCGGCAACGATCTCCTGGCGAACGGTACTGCCACGAGCTGAAATTTTGAACCAGGCGTCCAGACCGCCGGTACGCGCTGAAGGCGTAGACATAGAAAACATCCCCTGAGAGTTTTTATCATTCGTCCGTCTGCGTGAGGGACAATCCACTGCCCGCTAAGCGTCATCTCCCTGTGCTACATCGCGGCTAAGGGGGGCCACAAAAAAGCAAACGATTAACTCCGCGCAGACAAAAACGGTGTTCAATGTGACCTGCCCTGCGGTTTATCCATGAGAAAGCCAGGGCTGGCAAAAAAGGCAAACGATTATCTGGCTTTTACGCTGCCCTTTTCAACTGATGTTTACGTCATTTCGCTAAATTTCGCTTATGACGGCGAAGAAATAGCCAACGTGTGCGCAAACGATATCGTCGGTGCGCAATCTGGCAACAATTTTACGGCATATTCTTTTCATTTCGCCCGGCCATTGGTTTTTATGATGCGTCATCAGCCGCCGGGAAAGTCGAGCGGACCGCCCTGCTGAATGGCGCGCTGCCAGGCCGGGCGTTCTTCAACCCGCTTTTTCCATGCCCTCAGATGAGGCAAATCGCCCTGCCCGCCTCGCGCCAGCAGCGCCATCGCCGGATAGCTCATCTGAATATCCGCCATGCTCAGCTGTTCGCCGGCAAACCAGGTATTCTGCGCCAGATGCCCTTCCATAAAGGCCGCGTGAGTTGCCAGCTGCTTGTTAAGGTACGCCTTCTGTACGCCCTGCCCCAAAATTTTCCCGACCGTACGCAGCCCGATGGGCACCGGCGGCTTGCCCAGGCTGCCAAAAACCAGCTTCATCAGCAGCATCGGCATCAGCGAGCCCTCGGCGTAATGCAGCCAGAAGCGATACTGAAGCCTCTCCTGTGGACTCTGCGGCTTCAGGCGCTGCTCCGGATCGTGCGATTCCTGCAGATATTCGAGAATCGCGCCCGACTCGGCGAAGATCATGCCGTCGTCTTCCAGCACTGGTGATTTGCCGAGCGGGTGCACTTTTTTTAGCGCTTCTGGCGCTAACATCGTCGGTTCGCGCTGGTAGCGCACGATGTGGTAGGGCAGCTCCAGTTCTTCCAGCGCCCAGAGTACGCGCTGGGAACGCGAAAGATTCAGATGATGCACCGTCAGCATGGCGGCCTCCTGTCAGTTGTTCAAAATAACTATAGGAACTGTGGCGCAAGGCGGGAAAAATTTCGGCGAAAAAAAACCCTTCTGACTGGCAAAAAGGGAGTTTAGGCTTAGACTTAAAGTGTCAGTACAAACCGGAACCTCCTACCCACTTTTGATCGACTGAGGCGTACTGATGTCGGGGGAAACCCTCCCGTGTACCAGCGGGATAGAGAGAAAGACAAAGACCGGAAAACAACTAAAGCGCCCATTTGTGGCGCTTTAGTTTTTTCAGTCGTTCTCTTCCGGAAAGTGCGCGCCGGGCCCTTTTTCGCCAAGCATATCGCCGGGGTTACGCAGCGGGCAGTCCCGATGCGAAAGACAGCCGCAGCCGATACAGCCATCAAGCTGATCGCGCAGCGCAGTCAGAGTATGGATACGCTCATCCAGTTCTTCACGCCATTTTGACGACAGCTGCTTCCAGGCTTTAGGACTGAGATTGTGTCCTTCCGGCAGGACCCCCAGCGCATCGCTGATGGTCGAGAGCGGAATGCCGATACGCTGAGCAATCTTGATAATCGCCACATAGCGCAGCACATCACGGCGGTAGCGCCGCTGGTTGCCGCCGTTGCGCGTGCTTTCAATGAGCCCTTTGCTTTCATAGAAATGCAGCGCCGAGACGGCCACGCCGCTACGTTTTGCCACTTCGCCCGGCGTCAGCAGCGATTTTATGCGGGGAGATTTCTTTTCCATAAAGCGCTTTACCTCAAGTTAACTTGAGGAATTATACTCGCCCGCAGACCAAACGACGAATCGAAAATGTGAGAGAGAGGCTGCTTATGTCCCATCACGACATCATTGAAACCTTGATTGAATGGATTGATGACCATATTGATCAACCGCTTAACATTGACGTGGTTGCCAGAAAATCCGGCTATTCGAAGTGGTATTTACAGCGGATGTTCCGCACGGTGATGCACCAGACGCTGGGGGAATATATTCGTCAGCGCCGGTTACTGATGGCCGCAGAAGCTTTGCGTACCACGAAGCGGCCGATTTTTGATATTGCAATGGATTTGGGTTACGTGTCTCAGCAGACGTTTTCGCGGGTCTTCCGCCGGGAGTTCGACCGCACCCCGAGCGACTATCGCCATCAGATTTCGGCGTGAACGGCTTTCGGGTTATCCCACGGCGCTGAGCCTTGCTGCCACTGAACAAACTCGTGCGGCGGCATGGCTTTCGCAAAGTGCCAGCCCTGACAGAACTGCACCCCACGCTTGAGAAGCCAGTTAACCTGCTCGGCAGTTTCCACCCCTTCCGCAATGGTTTTCAGCCGCAGGCTTTGCGCCATCTCGATGATGTGTTCGGCAATCAGGTGGCTGGTGCTGTTGGTGGTTAGCGTGTCGACAAAGGATTTGTCAATTTTCAGGATATCGACGTTCAGGGAATAGAGGTTGTGCAGGTTGGAATAGCCAGTGCCAAAATCATCGATCGCCACTTCGTAGCCCGCCTGGCGGAACGCCTGAATGACGGGTGTGGTTTTCGGCACATCAATAAACCCACGTTCTGTGACCTCAATTTTGATCTGCTGGGCGCGAACGTGATACTGCTGAGCTTTATCGGAGATCATCGCAATCAGCCGCGAGGAATGGAAATCCGATGCCGAGAGATTAATCGAAACATAGAGTTGTGGATTGCTTTGCAGGAAATCGCCCAGGTCAATGAACACCGATTCCACCACGTAGTCCGTCACCTGCTCAATTAAGCCCTCTTTTTCTGCCAACGGAATAAATTCCGACGGGCTCATTACCGGGCCATCAAAACCAGGCCAGCGAAGTAATGCTTCAGCACCGACGCATTCATTATTTTTGATATCAATAATTGGCTGATAATGCAGACATAGCTGTTGTTTATTCAGCGCCCTCTGCAAAAGCCGTTTCGGGGAATTAAAGCGCTGCCGCGAACGGGTCCAGACCAGCAGAATCAGAATGCTGCAAATCAGCCCCAGCGGTAATGTCAGTGTCGCCTGGTGGCGCAAATTCTGGTAATAGCGAGAATCTGAAGTTGAAATAATAATGGCAATTGGCCGACGTTCAGAAAGGGCGATGGTATAAAACCGGCCATCGCGCTGGAAGGCATAATCCGCGTCGCGGATCAGCGGTTTTAATGTTGCCGGGTCAGTATTTTCACTGACGGAGAAAAAGGCATTGGTTTTGGTGTCGTATACTCCGAACGTCAGAGTGCTGTCGTCAGAAACAATCTCTCCCCACGAAAGAGGGTTAATGACCGCCACATAATTCCCTTGCTGCATATAGGTCATTTTGTAGCCGGGATAAAACGGAGTATCACGGTAATAATAAATAGCAACGCCAGGGTTGCGTCGGTACTCAGGAGCGGGCATCTGCCAGGGTTGATTAGGCCGCACCGTCGTTGAACAGATAAACCGATCGTTTTGCGCGTAAATTAAATCTTCAACATACAGCCGCCCGCGAATGATATTTAACATCTGCTGTTGATGTTCAGGCGTGCAAATAGCGCCGGTATAACGCTTCGCGGCGTCCTTTGCGAGGTCGGCCTGGCGGATGACGGATTCGGTTTTATTCAGGGCAATGTGGGCAAACGTCTGGAGCTGGCTATGCGTTTCAGACTCGGCGCGGAGCTGCGAAAACCAAAGCGCAAGCATCACCGGCAGGAGCACGACGATGATCACCCCCAAGCCCCTCAGCACGTTGCTTCGCGCACTCTGATTCATATTCAGCCTGATATCCCTGCATTTTATGTGCCTGATATTCAGGCTGGACGCTTTCTGACAGATGATTACGTTGCATGAATCAATCAACATTAGCAACCGTCTTTTGCCCCCAAAAATCGAATATTGGGTTATGACGATAATATTTTTCCGTAAGGCAAACTAAAAGATGTGCCGACGTTTTTATTAAGTCAGCTATTTATTAAACATTCATTAAGAATATTGTTTAAAAGTCAGGCAAAACAGAATTAAGCAAAAATTATTAATGGAAATAGCAGGTACTGAGCAAAATGATGCCCGCTTCCCGGATTATGAGGTCAGCGAAGCAACCACTGTTTTACCGCGTCCGGTACGTTTAGCATCATAAAGTGCGTTATCAACAAGGCTTAATAGCAGCGCGCGTTCATGATTATTTTGCGCCACCGCCAGCGCCCCGGCGCTGAAAGAGAGGTTGATCGTCACTTCACCGATCGTAAAGGGTTGCGAACAGAGTTGGGCGCGCAGCTTGTCTGTGAACGCAACGGCCAGATCGGTATCAGACACGGGAAGCAGTAAAAGGAACTCTTCTCCACCCAACCTACCGAGCCTCGGTGGGCCATCGCACTGCCCGCGGATATGTTCGCAGAAATAAACCAGCACGTCGTCGCCTGCGGAATGGCCCCAGCGATCGTTGATTTGCTTAAAGTGATCAAGATCGATCATCAGCATCACAAAATGGGTATCATACTGTTCAGTCTGGCAATTATCGAGGCAGTGCTGGAGATGATCGAGGATCGCCAGTCGGTTATAGCAGCGGGTCAACGCATCGGTGGTCGCCTGAAACGCCAGCAAATTTTCGGCACGTTTACGCTCGGTAATATCCACACCAATATTCATGATCTCACCATCCGGCAACAGGATATTAGACCACAGCGTGGTAAGCACGACCCCATCACGGCGGTGCGGATACCATTCGTGCATCTCAAGCGTGGGAGAACAATTGACGGAATCCCTCACTCGTCGTCGCACATCCGGATCAGGGTAAAACAGCGCCAGCGGATCGGGCTGGTCATTTAATTCCTCCAGCGTCCAGCCAAATACCCGTTCACACTCGCCGTTCCACAACGTGCAGCGATTATGTTTATCAAACGAATTCATTAATACCGGCGCTTTATCAAAAAGCATGCGGTACTGGTTAAGAATATTTTTTAATTCGACGGCGGTACGCTGGCGGGAAATAATTTCCGTCATCGAATCATGGAGTTTCTCAGCAATGATCTGCGCCACGCTGCGCAAAACGGCGGGCGCTAACAAAGGCTGGTCGAAGGCCAGAAAAAGATAAGCGCGGGCATCGTCCTGCATCGGAAATATTCGGCAGAGCACGCCGCATTTTAATTCCTGCGCTAAAGGATTGCCTTCGGAATAAAGCAGCTTGCCGACGTCACGGTGCCAGCATTTTACGCGCCACGGCGTCTGATGCTTTCGCAGCGCCGCCAGAAGGCGTTCAGCGCTGTCACTCGTCAGCCGTTCGCCCTGCACTTCCAGATGGCGTAAATCCTCTGACTCCAGCATGATCCAGGAGAGGCGTGCGCCAAAGACATCATGGATAAGCAGCAACACATCGGCAAGTGAGCGATGTGCTGAGAGTCCAGGCATAACTCTGGCCAGCCGGCGCAGGCAAAGTTCTGCATCGTTAATTGCTGCGTGTAGTTTCTCTTTTTTCATGGCTTCAATCACAGGTTTGTTAGGGGCAAAACCTGCAATGAATAAATCAGATACTGATTTGCATGATTAAGCACAGGTTAATCATAAATCTGTAAGCCAGAGAGAACAAAAAAAAAGTGTGTTGTCTTAAAAGAATTACAAAATATTAAAATAGCCAATAAAATCAATAGCTGATTGATTGATCGCAAGTAAAATATATTGTCCAGAAAGCATAAGCCAACTATTTCCCGATGTAAATATTGTACAACCACTTAACTTTCGTGACAGTTTGCTATCTCACTGATATCTCAGTTAACCCCTTTCAAAACGGGCAAAGAATATATTCTCAATAGCAATAAGTCAGAGAACATTTCGGTCGGTGCCACAGATTTTTTTTACCATACCAGTGGCGAATAAAAGAACAAACGTGATATAGTTCACATTATCTTATGAAACGTAAAATACCGTTTCATTGTGTTGATCAATGCCTGCCGATAGCCAGAGTGTGATACACCTGATGAGCCACGTCGTGCTATCCCTGGCTTCGTTCTTTGAGGGTATGTTTCATGGTTTCTGTTACCACCGGCATGGTTCTCCTGCGCTGGCCGCTCGTGAGCGCCGTACTGATGTTCCTTGCCAGCACGTTGAAAATTCAGTTCCGTAAATCCGACTATGCCGGGCTGGCGGTTGTTTGCAGCGCTTTTGGCATCGCCGCCGCCTGCTGGTTTGCCACCGGGCTGCTGGGCATCACTCTTGTCGACATGACGCTTGTCTGGAACAACATTAAAGATGTGATGATAGAGGTAATGAGCCAGACTCCGCCAGAATGGCCGGTGATGGTGAGCTAAAAACCTGCTTCAGGCAGTACAAGCCAACAAAAAAGCGCTTCCCGAAGGAAAGCGCTTTTTTTATGTGATTTGTCCGTCAGACAATACGGGACATAATCAGAACGGGATATCGTCGTCGAAATCCATTGGCGGTTCGTTAGACGATGCCGGGGCTGCAGGCTGCTGCGGGCGAGACTGTGCACCACCGCTGAACTGGTTTCCGCCCTGAGGCTGCTGTGGCTGACCCCAGCCGCCGCCCTGCTGCTGACCGCCACCTGCCGGTGCGCCGCCGCCCTGACGGCCACCGAGCATCTGCATGGTGCCGCCTACGTTAACCACAACTTCCGTGGTGTATTTTTCAGCGCCGGACTGATCGGTCCATTTACGGGTACGCAGCTGGCCTTCGATATAGACCTGAGACCCTTTACGCAGATATTCACCGGCCACTTCCGCCAATTTGCCGAACAGCACAACGCGGTGCCATTCAGTCTGCTCTTTCATTTCGCCGGTCGCTTTATCACGCCAGGATTCGGAAGTAGCCAGCGTAATGTTGGCAACTGCGCCACCACTCGGCATGTAGCGTACTTCCGGGTCCTGGCCCAGATTACCGACGAGAATCACCTTGTTGACGCCTCTGCTGGCCATGATCGTGTCTCCTGAATACGTTTCTTAATAGTGTAAACGCGCGAGTGTACCATTTCCATGCGGCAATTTGCATAGTTGCGTAGCAGCTTCAGATATCTCACGCGGACTCGACATTATTGCACAGAGAATCAGAGCGCGCATTCCAATACTGTATATTCAAACAGGTCAAACTGTGTCATAATTAGCCGTTTCTGCCGTTTGTCCTTCTGACAAACCCGCATTCCGAGTCTCTACCGGGAAAGGTGAATGGATAAGATCGAAGTTCGGGGCGCCCGCACCCATAATCTCAAAAACATCAACCTCGTCATCCCTCGCGACAAACTGATCGTCGTGACCGGGCTTTCGGGCTCAGGTAAATCTTCGCTGGCGTTTGATACGCTGTATGCCGAAGGGCAGCGGCGCTACGTTGAATCACTCTCTGCTTATGCACGTCAGTTCCTGTCACTGATGGAAAAGCCTGATGTGGACCATATTGAAGGTCTGTCTCCGGCCATTTCTATTGAGCAGAAGTCCACGTCGCACAACCCGCGTTCCACCGTGGGGACCATTACTGAAATTCACGATTACCTGCGCCTGCTTTATGCTCGCGTGGGCGAACCGCGCTGCCCCGATCACGACGTGCCGCTGGCGGCGCAAACCGTCAGCCAGATGGTGGATAACGTTCTGTCGCAGCCAGAAGGCAAACGCCTGATGCTGCTGGCGCCGGTCATCAAAGAGCGTAAGGGCGAGCACACCAAAACGCTGGAAAACCTGGCAAGCCAGGGCTACATCCGCGCCCGTATCGACGGCGAAGTCTGCGACCTTTCCGATCCGCCGAAGCTTGAATTGCAAAAGAAGCACACCATCGAAGTGGTGATTGACCGCTTTAAGGTGCGTGACGATCTCACGCAGCGCCTTGCAGAGTCCTTTGAAACCGCGCTGGAGCTCTCCGGCGGCACCGCCATTGTCGCCGATATGGACGACGAGAAAGCGGAAGAGCTGCTGTTCTCCGCCAACTTTGCCTGCCCGATTTGCGGCTACAGCATGCGCGAACTGGAACCGCGCCTGTTCTCGTTCAACAACCCGGCAGGTGCCTGTCCGACCTGCGACGGCCTCGGCGTGCAGCAATATTTCGATCCGGATCGCATTATCCAGAACCCGGAGCTTTCCCTGGCAGGCGGCGCCATTCGCGGCTGGGATCGCCGAAACTTCTACTATTTCCAGATGCTGCGCTCGCTGGCGGAGCATTATGAGTTCGACGTCGAAGCCCCGTGGGGCAGCCTGAGCGCGCACGTGCAAAAAGTGGTGCTGTACGGTTCAGGAAAAGAGTCGATCGAATTCAAATATATGAACGACCGCGGTGATACTTCCGTGCGCCGCCATCCGTTTGAAGGCGTGCTGCATAACATGGAGCGCCGCTATAAAGAAACCGAATCTAACGCGGTGCGCGAGGAGCTGGCGAAATTCATCAGCAACCGCCCGTGCGCCAGCTGTGAAGGCACTCGCCTGAATCGTGAAGCGCGCCATGTGTTTGTGGAAAACACGGCGCTGCCAACCATTTCTGACATGAGCATCGGCCACGCCATGGACTTCTTCAATAATATGAAGCTGTCCGGCCAGCGCGCAAAAATCGCCGAAAAAGTGCTGAAAGAGATTGGCGATCGCCTGAAGTTTCTCGTTAACGTCGGCCTGAACTACCTGACGCTTTCCCGCTCGGCAGAAACGCTCTCCGGCGGTGAAGCTCAGCGTATTCGTCTGGCAAGCCAGATTGGCGCGGGGCTGGTTGGTGTAATGTACGTGCTGGATGAGCCGTCCATCGGCCTGCACCAGCGCGATAACGAGCGCCTGCTCGGCACGCTGATTCATTTACGTAATCTCGGTAATACGGTGATTGTGGTTGAGCACGATGAAGACGCCATTCGCGCGGCAGACCACGTGATCGATATCGGGCCAGGCGCTGGCGTGCACGGCGGTGAAGTGGTTGCAGAAGGCCCGCTGGAGGCCATCATGGCCGTGCCGGAATCGCTCACCGGCCAGTTCATGAGCGGCAAACGCAAAATCGAAGTGCCAAAAGAGCGCGTGCCTGCGAACCCGGAAAAAGTCCTGAAGCTGACCGGCGCTCGCGGCAACAACCTGAAAGACGTGACGTTGACGGTGCCGGTTGGCCTGTTCACCTGCATCACTGGCGTATCCGGCTCAGGTAAATCGACGCTGATTAACGATACGCTGTTCCCGATTGCCCAGCGCGCGCTGAATGGCGCAACCATTGTCGAACCAGCGCCGTACCGCGATATTAGCGGCCTGGAGCACTTCGATAAGGTCATCGACATCGATCAGAGCCCGATTGGCCGTACGCCGCGTTCCAACCCGGCGACCTATACCGGCGTGTTCACGCCGGTGCGTGAACTGTTCGCTGGCGTTCCTGAATCCCGTTCGCGCGGATACACGCCAGGTCGTTTCAGCTTTAACGTGCGCGGTGGTCGCTGTGAAGCCTGCCAGGGCGACGGCGTGATCAAGGTAGAAATGCACTTCCTGCCCGACATCTACGTGCCGTGCGATCAGTGCAAAGGCAAGCGCTATAACCGTGAAACGCTGGAGATTAAGTACAAAGGCAAAACCATCCACGAAGTGCTGGATATGACCATTGAAGAAGCACGCGAGTTCTTTGATGCCGTACCAGCGCTGGCGCGCAAGCTGCAAACGTTGATGGACGTGGGCCTGACGTACATTCGCCTGGGACAATCCGCCACCACGCTCTCCGGCGGGGAAGCGCAGCGCGTGAAGCTGGCGCGTGAGCTGTCAAAACGCGGCACGGGTCAGACGCTGTACATCCTCGACGAACCGACCACCGGTCTGCACTTTGCTGATATTCAGCAACTGCTGGAAGTGCTGCATCAACTGCGCGACCAGGGCAACACGATTGTGGTTATCGAGCATAACCTCGACGTGATTAAAACCGCGGACTGGATTGTCGATCTCGGCCCGGAAGGCGGCAGCGGCGGCGGGGAAATTCTCGTCTCCGGCACGCCTGAAACGGTCGCGGAATGCGAGGCTTCGCACACGGCGCGCTTCCTGAAGCCAATGCTGTAATTACTCGAGCTGCTGTCGGACCTCTTCCGGCAGCAGCCCCATCGCCTGCTGATACGACGCATCCACCAGGAAATAAATTTGTGAATCCGGCAGCGAGCCGTCAAGGTAAACCGTGCTCCAGTGCGCTTTATTGAGATGCTGACTGGGCCTCACGTCGCTGTGCTGCTCACGCAATAATTCCGCGAGTTCCGGGCTGGTTTTCAGCGAAGTCGCCGGACGGCCCTCCACTTCTTTCACCATCGCAAACAGCACATCCGATACCTTAATTTGCGTGGCCTTCCAGTCGCTGTGCACGCTCTGCTCAGCCCCCGGTTTATTCATGCAATATTGCAGCAGCTCCGAAATGGTCATGGCATTCCCCTGAAGAGACGTGAATCTTTTCTTAGTGTGCAACAAGAAAGGGGAAAGGGAAACGCTTCTGGTCAAAAAAACGGCAACCCCATGAATTGCCGTTTTCGCTGTCAATATTCTGAATTGACGATCACTTCTTCACCGTACGCTCCGGCATTCGGCAGCGGTTTGTAGGTGGAATTAGAGGCCCGCAGAACGCGGATGCCGCGGGCGCCTGCGTCATGGGCGGCGGTGATGTCATTATCAGAATCGCCGTAGAAGACCTTGATATTTTTTTCCTGCAGCCACTGCGTTTTGGTGTTCTGATCGGGTTTGTCGCCCGCGAAAATCACCGGATTCATGCTGGCCGCCGGGATCAGGAAATCATCCTGCAGCGTTTTGCTGACGGTTTCTGTCTTTGTCTGGCTGCGGCCGGTGACAAAGTAAATGGTATCACCGCGCTTAACGTGCATGGCGATAAGCGAGCGGGCCACCTCTTTCGGGATGCTGAATTCATCCCAGCCGTTATTCATTTTTTCCCAGAATTCGGGGTTCTTCAGATACGCTTCGCTGTCCGGCGACCAGATTTTTTTCCCACGCCAAAAGCCCGGGCTCGAGAAAAGCACCGTGTCATCGATATCAAAACCGACGGCTATCGGTGAGCGACCTAATAGACTGTTTTCGATCTGCGCCACCGAAACCCAATGGATCGGCGCCTGTTCGGCGAGTTTTGCGACATTTGTCCCCGCATAAAGCGGAGAAGGTGATGAGGCGTGAGCATCGACAACGGTGCTGTTTACGGTAAACAACAAGCAGATAGCGCTGAACGCTAAAGTAACCTTGCGCATAATTTTCCCTGAATCATCCGATTGTTATTATTGGAAAGTGTTGAGACGTCAAAAATCAACCTGACCTTAACCGTGATGCAGGATGAATGAAAGGAATATATGGATTGGATGCCATAGAAAAAGGTGATGATCACAATCAGGTTCTCATCACCTTGCAGAAAGGCTGCCAGGGCTCCTTAAAACAGAGCGCCAAAGTCAGTAAGTACTTACATCACAGCGGAGAACGCCTGGGCTACGCGCTGAACGTTGCGGGAGTTCAGGCCTGCCACGCACATGCGGCCGCTGGCAATCAGGTAAACGCCAAACTCTTCACGCAGGCGCTCCACCTGGGCGGCGCTCAGGCCGGTATAGCTGAACATGCCGCGCTGCTTCAGCAGGTAATCGAAATTACCCTCAGGCATGGTCTGCTTCAGCACGTTCACCAGCTCCTGGCGCATTGCCAGAATACGAGTGCGCATGGCTTCTACTTCCGCCAGCCAGGAGGCCTTGAGCTTCGCATCATTCAATACGGCAGAAACCACCTGCGCCCCGAAATTCGGCGGGCTGGAGTAGTTGCGGCGCACGGTTGCTTTCAGCTGACCCAGCACGCGGCCTGCGGTATCGCTGTCCTCACACACCACGGACAGGCCGCCGACGCGTTCACCGTACAGCGAGAAAATTTTAGAAAAGGAGTTGCTGACCAGCACCGGCAGGCCTGCGCTCGCAATGGTGCGAATAGCCCAGGCATCTTCCTCCATGCCTGCGCCAAAGCCCTGGTAGGCGATGTCGAGGAACGGAATCAGGTTGCGCGCTTTCAGTACTTCCGTGACGGCATCCCACTGCGCATTAGTCAGATCGGCCCCGGTCGGGTTATGGCAGCATGGGTGCAGCAACACGATGTCTTTTTCCGGCAGCGTACTCAGCTTTTCCAGCAGCGCGTCAAAACGCACGCCGTTCGTTTCGGCATCAAACCAAGGGTAAGTGCTTACTTCGAAGCCAGCACCTTCAAAGATGGCGATGTGGTTTTCCCAGGTCGGATCGCTGACCCACACTTTCGAGCCAGGGAAATAGTGCCTGAGGAAATCAGCGCCCACTTTCAGCGCGCCAGAACCCCCCAGTGTCTGAATAGTGGCCACACGTTTCTGTTGCAGGACCGGATGGTCTGCCCCAAACAGCAGCGGCGCAACGCCGTTACGATAGGTGTTAAGCCCTTCCATCGGCAGATAAACCGATGCGCCATGCGGCTGGGCATTCAGTTGTGCTTCAGCTTCAGTAACCGCCTGTAATTGCGGAATAATGCCGTCTTCGTTGTAGTACAGGCCAATGCTGAGGTTCACTTTGTCACTGCGGGGATCTTCTTTGAATTTTTCCATCAGCGAGAGGATGGGATCGCCTGCGTAGGCGTCGACGTTCTGAAACACGCGATGATTCTCCAGGGTTATACAGGGCAGGAATCACCACAATAAACCGGATGGAGGGGAAGATCGAGAGGATGTTGGGATCGAAGACTTGCGATGACAGATGGCGGCCTGTTAAGTCAGTAAACCTCGTAGGCCCGGTCAGCAGAGCGTCACCGGGCACAAAAGGCTATTCGTCGAGATACTTCATCGCCACCCTTGACGTCAGTCGCGTGATAAGTTCGTAAGCACTCACTTTTGTTATTTCGGCAATGCGCTCCACCGGCAGACCATCGCCCCAAAGAATAACCGGATCGCCGGCCTTTTCCTGGGCTTCCGGTCCTAAATCCACGCAGATCATATCCATCGCCACGCGGCCGACCATCGGCACTTCCCGGCCGTTTACCAGCACTGGCGTGCCAGACGGTGCTGCACGCGGGTAACCGTCGCCGTAGCCCATCGCCACCACGCCAAGGCACGTGTCCCGCTCGCTTGTCCAGGTACCGCCGTAGCCCACGGGCTCACCTGCTTTATGATCGCGTACAGCGATCAGGCTTGAGGTCAGCGACATCACCGGCCTGAAGCCAAAATCCGTGCCCCATGGTTTTCCTTCGAGTGGCGATACGCCATACAGAATAATGCCAGGGCGCACCCAGTCAAAATGGGACTGCGGGAACAGCAAGATACCGCCAGAGGCGGCGATAGAACGCTGGCCCGGCTTGCCTTCGGTGAAGGTGTTGAAGATATCCAGCTGCCGCTCGGTCGCACCGCATTCCGGTTCGTCTGCACGTGCGAAGTGGCTGACCACGTTTACCGGCTGGCGCACATTTTTGCACTGGCACAGGCGCTGATAAAAGGCATTCGCCTCTTCCGGGCGCACACCCAGGCGGTGCATACCCGTATCGAGCTTCATCCAGACGGTCACTGGTTCAGGTAACGTGGCCTGCTCCAGCGCTTCGAGCTGCTCAAGGTTGTGGATGGCGGTTTGCATCCCCTGCACGGAAATAACCGGTAAATCTTCGGCGTTGAAGAACCCTTCCAGCAGGAGAATCGGCTGAACGATACCGCCAGCCCGCAGGTGCAGCGCCTCTTCCAGGCGAGCGACGCCGAAGGCATCGGCATCAGGGAGCGTTCGCGCGGTCTCAAGAAGACCGTGTCCGTAGGCGTTCGCTTTCACCACCGCAACCAGCTTACTGGCGGGAGCCAGTTCACGCAGGCGTTGCAGGTTGTGTCGCAGAGCGCGGCGGTTAATCACTACAGTTGCCGCTTGCATTTGAATTCCTTGAAAAATATTTGCTTTGATGACCGGACTCAGATGACTGACTGCCCGTTACTCCATTTTGCCGGATGGCGGCATGAATGCCTTATCCGGCCTACAAAACTCTTCAATTTCAGATAATCGCCCGAATCTCGTAGGCCTGATAAGCGAAGCGCCATCAGGCAATGGGGCTTTGCCCTCAGTCTTCTGATTAGCGGTCGTTATTCGTCGTCGTACTGCGGACCCGCGTAATTATCAAAGCGGGACCATTGCCCGTTAAAGGTCAGGCGCACCGTACCGATTGGACCGTTACGCTGTTTACCAATGATGATTTCGGCGATCCCTTTCAGATCGCTGTTTTCGTGATACACCTCATCACGATAGATAAACATGATTAAGTCGGCGTCCTGCTCGATAGAGCCGGATTCACGCAGGTCGGAGTTGACCGGGCGTTTATCCGCACGCTGTTCCAGGGAGCGGTTAAGCTGCGACAGCGCCACCACCGGCACCTGAAGCTCTTTCGCTAACGCTTTGAGCGAGCGAGAAATTTCTGCGATCTCAAGCGTACGATTGTCCGACAGAGACGGCACGCGCATCAGCTGGAGGTAGTCAATCATGATAAGCCCGATGCCGCCGTGTTCACGGGCAATACGGCGCGCGCGGGAGCGCACTTCCGTAGGCGTCAGGCCGGAAGAATCATCGATATAGATATTGCGTTTTTCCAGCAGAATGCCCATCGTGCCGGAAATGCGCGCCCAGTCTTCATCATCAAGCTGGCCGGTACGAATACGGGTCTGATCGACGCGCGACAGCGACGCGAGAGAACGCATCATAATCTGCTCGGAGGGCATCTCGAGACTGAAGATAAGTACCGGCTTATCCTGCAACATCGCTGCATTTTCGACGAGGTTCATCGCAAATGTCGTTTTACCCATCGACGGACGTGCCGCAACAATAATCAAATCCGACGGCTGTAACCCGGCGGTCTTTTTATTGAGATCGTCGTAGCCGGTGTTTACGCCCGTCACGCCATCGTGCGGCTGCTGGAAAAGCTGTTCGATACGCGCAACGGTGGCATCAAGCACATCGGCGATATTTTTTGGGCCTTCGTCTTTATTGGCGCGGCTTTCGGCAATTTTGAAGACGCGCGATTCGGCTAAATCCAGCAGATCTTCACTGGTGCGGCCCTGCGGGTCAAAACCGGCTTCGGCGATTTCATTCGCTACTGAGATCATCTCACGGACAACGGCACGTTCACGTACGATATCAGCATAAGCGCTGATGTTCGCCGCACTTGGCGTATTTTTTGATAATTCCGCCAGATAGGCAAAGCCGCCGACGCTGTCCAGCTGCCCTTCCCGCTCCAGCGATTCCGCAAGCGTGATAAGGTCAATCGGGCTGCCCGTTTCCTGCAGGCGCGCCATCTCGGTAAAGATGTGGCGGTGTGGACGGGTATAGAAATCTTCCGAGACGACGCGTTCGGCGACATCGTCCCAGCGCTCGTTATCCAGCATCAAACCCCCCAACACCGACTGCTCCGCTTCAATCGAGTGCGGCGGCACTTTCAGCCCGGCAACGATGGGATCGCGCTCGCGTGGCTCAGTCTGCTGTTTGTTGAAGGGTTTATTTCCTGCCATAGTGAATGGAGTTACCGGTTAAAGAGTGGGCCGTAAGATTATCATATCTGAGGCTCCTTCACATCTGGAGGAAAAATGGCAACGCGAATTGAATTTCACCAGCACGGTGGGCCTGAGGTCCTGGCCGCCGTGGACTTTACCCCGGCGGATCCGAAGGAAAACGAGGTCCAGGTCGAGAACAAAGCCATCGGCATTAACTACATCGATACCTATATTCGCAGCGGGCTGTATCCACCGCCGTCCCTGCCGAGTGGTCTGGGTACGGAAGCGGCGGGCGTGGTCAGCAAAGTCGGCAGCGGCGTGAAGCACATTAAAGCAGGCGACCGCGTGGTGTATGCCCAGTCTGCTCTCGGTGCCTACAGCACCGTGCACAACGTTCCTGCTGATAAGGCCGCCATTCTTCCTGCCGCCATTTCTTACGAGCAGGCCGCGGCCTCATTCCTGAAAGGGCTGACGGTATTTTATCTGCTGCGTAAAACCCATGAAATCAAGCCCAATGAGCCATTCCTGTTCCACGCTGCCGCCGGGGGCGTGGGCCTGATTGCCTGCCAGTGGGCAAAAGCGCTGGGCGCACAGCTAATTGGCACCGTCGGTTCAGCGCAGAAAGCACAACGTGCATTGCAGGCCGGCGCCTGGCAGGTGATTAACTACCGCGAAGAAAATCTGGTTGAGCGCGTGAAGGAGATCACTCATGGCAAAAAACTGCGCGTGGTTTATGACTCCGTAGGCAAGGACACCTGGGAATCCTCGCTCGACTGTCTGCAACGCCGGGGCCTGATGATTAGCTTTGGCAACTCTTCCGGCGCGGTGACGGGCGTCAATCTGGGTATTCTGAACCAGAAAGGTTCGCTGTATGTGACCCGCCCTTCGCTTCAGGGCTACATCACTACCCGCGAAGAGCTGGAGGAGGCAAGTAACGAGCTGTTCTCGCTTATTGCCAGCGGCGTGATCAAAGTGGACGTGGCAGAAAGCCAGAAGTTTGCCCTGAGCGATGCGCGAAAAGCGCATGAGACGCTGGAGAGCCGGGCGACGGAAGGATCGAGCCTGCTGATCCCTTAATCGCAGATATAAGTAGGGCTTCCCGAAGGAAGCCCTTTTTTTCTCGTTAGCTGTATGTAGGGTACAGCACGATGAATTCGTTATCGTGCTAAGCATGACAGAATAATGATGGAGTGCCTAAGTGACTTTTCTCAGGTTGTGATACACCCCTCAATCCGTCAATAACGCCAGCGGTCATCCCGACGGTACTGCGGTATTTTTGGCGCTTTCACCGCCCGGATGATCCATACCACGGCAACGGCCAGCAGCAGCCATGGCAGGAGTTTGATCATCAATGCCAACAGGCCGCCAAAAAACATCACAATAGTTGCCACCACAATCGCCGCCAGAATGCCCAGCACCGACACACCGGTGACCAGCAGCATAACGAAGAATCCGATGATAAAGAGCAGTTCAAACATGGCTTTTCCCCTTAAAAATAACCCACTGCCCTTGTCTGTACAAAAATCATGCCAAAGCGTAATCCATTGAATAAAAACGAAAATGCCCCGCAGCGGTATGCGAGGCGTGGTCAACCTGACTAACTTTTAGCGTATTTATTAGCGCTTGTTCGCCACTAACTGCAGCGCCTGCTCCAGCACGTCAATGTTTGCGCCCGCTTTGTGCGCATTTTCGCTCAGATAGCGACGCCACTGGCGCGCACCGGGAATCCCCTGGAAAAGACCGAGCATATGGCGAGTCACGTGCCCAAGATAAGTACCTGCACTCAGTTCGCGTTCAATGTACGGATACATAGCGCGCACCACGTCTACCGGATCGGGGTCAACAGCGTCAACGCCAAAAATTTCACGATCCACTGACACCAGAATGCCAGGGTTCTGGTACGCCTCGCGCCCCACCATCACGCCATCCATATGTTCCAGATGCGCTTTGGCTTCTTCCAGCGACTTAATGCCGCCATTGATGGACATTGTCAGATGAGGAAAATCACGCCTGAGCTGATAGACGCGCGGGTAATCCAGCGGCGGTATTTCTCGGTTCTCTTTCGGGCTCAGGCCGGAAAGCCAGGCTTTACGCGCGTGGATGATAAACATCTCACACTCGCCGTTACCAGAAACGGTATTGATGAAGTCGCAGAGAAATTCGTAGCTGTCCTGGTCATCGATACCGATGCGGGTTTTCACGGTTACCGGAATCGAGACCACATCACGCATCGCCTTGACGCAGTCCGCTACCAGCTGCGCATTGCCCATCAGGCATGCGCCAAACATCCCGTTCTGTACACGATCGGACGGACAACCGACGTTGAGATTGATTTCGTCATAGCCACGCTCTTCTGCCAGCTTCGCGCAGTGGGCCAGCGCCGCCGGATCGCTGCCTCCAAGCTGTAATGCCAGCGGATGTTCGTCTTCGCTGTATGCCAGATAATCGCCTTTACCGTGAATAATGGCCCCGGTTGTTACCATTTCCGTGTACAGCAGCGTGTGGCGCGACAGCTGGCGCAGGAAATAACGACAATGCCTGTCCGTCCAGTCGAGCATCGGTGCGATGGAGAAGCGGTGTGCAGGATAAGCGGTGGATTGTGTTTCTGGCAGCATGGCGAAATTATGAGCGTTTTTGAGAAAAGGGCGGCTACTATAGCACAAAGAAGGTTCGGAGGAATTGCCCGGCAGCGCTTAGCTTACCGGGCCAACAAAAACAGCCAGGCCGGATCAGGCAAGGCCACAGCCGGACAAACGTCTAAAACGTCAGACCCAGCTGGACACCTGCACCCCAGGTTTGATCTTCGCCGTAAAGCCCCATCAGATCGACGTGAACGGTGTTCATCGGCGCAAAGCCGACGCCTGCGGTGAAGACGTTGCTGTCATTGCCTTTCACGTCGGCACGGTAGCCTGCACGTACCGCCAGCCAGCTGAGCGGTGTCACTTCGGCCCCAACGCCAACATACTGCGAATCATCTTCGCTCTTAAAGCCCTTAGTTTCGGTCAAATCACCATCGGCGCTCAGAGTGAGCAGATCGGTATGCCACGCGACACCCGCCGTCACTAACGGGCGAATCTGATAAGTGTCTTTGTAGTTGGTGGTGACGCCCGTTGTGCCATTGGTGATACGCACATCTTTGGTATCAATATCGCGAGACATCAGATTCTGCCCGCTCAGGCCCACCGTCCAGTTTTCACCGAAATCCGCCGCAATCCCGGCATCAACGTTAAAGCCGGTATCGTCGGTTCGGTATTTGTCCTTTTTCCAGTCGTCGCTGTGGTAGTTATCGATTGAAGTCGTGTAGTTATAGAGCCAGGTTTGCTGCAGTTTTGGCGTGACGCCGAGCGAAACCGGTACGCCGCCGATATCAAACTTTCGGGCAATCGCTACGCCGTAATCTGAAACGATGGCGGCTCTTCCTGAAGCGGTCGAATTAAGGTTTTTCTTCAGCTGATCGCTGCCGTTAATCAGAGCCTCGGCGGCCTGACCTGCGGCAAACGCATCTGAGTTCTGAATATTGTGCAGGTAGTCGATATCACTCTGATCGATATTGGAGCTGACGCGAGCATGCGCATAGGCTTTAGTGACGAAGGCCAGCGAAACGGCGGATGTCGGTACGCTGACCGCAATCCCTGCTCCCGCATTTGCCCGAGCGGTTTTGCCGCGCAGATCTTCAAGCTGTCCGGCCAAATCGCCCGCTGCGCCCTGGAACTGGTTTAACGTACCGGCGGGATCCTGCAGGATCCCCGACGGGGTCAGGCTATCAATCACATCTTCGTAATGATCGATATCGTTGCTGATATCATCAATCCGATCGCGCAGGTTGTCTTTGTCGGTAATCTGAGCGCCTACGGATGGAATTACGACGGAGACATCATCATCCGGTTTTGATTTTGCCAGCAGCGCGGGGTTAATCAGCACCGCGCTGCCGTAATTGGCCGATGCCACGCCGGTTCCCCCCATCGCATCGTTTCTTGCCTCTGACCAGGTATTGGCGGCCTCCGCCTGATTTGCCATAAAAAGTGAAACTGCAGCAGACACCACCGAATATTTAAATATTTTATTCACAGTATTCTCGTTATTTGCAGATGAAGTTTTTTCCGTTCCAGTTATGCGCTGAAAAGGGCCGAGCTATTGCTGTGAATAACGATGTAAAAGGCGCCTTATTGGCCGATTTAAGTTAAGAGGAGCACCGTTATCGGGGTTGGAATAGGTGGCGCCCCTCACTATTTATAGAAGAGAATGCTATTTCCGCGAGGGCCTGCCGTTGTGAGGGCCGAAAAACTGCGGTGGATGATCAACCCAGCGGTCCTGCCGCGTGGCGGCATACTCCTGATTTAATGGGTAGTAAATACGGTTATGCTTCTTATTCGCCTCCCCCACCACAATCAGATTTACCTCATCCTCACTGTTATTAATAAACGTATGACAAACGCCGGTTCCGGCGGGAAAACCGACGCAGTCGCCCGGCTCTAATTGCCACAAATAACCGTTAATCCACGCCTGCGGGCGGCCCTCAATCACATAAATAAATTCTTCTTCATCGCTTTCAGCATGGGGATAAGATGTACGTCTGCCCGGCGGAATACGTTCATGGTGAATACCGATATGCCTTAATCCCAGCTTTCGGGCAAGCGGTGCACCAATGGAAAAGAGTTCGTTGCTATCGGGATAGGTCGAATTATCCGGCTCTTCAAGTTCACGCCAGTGACGAATACAGTCTGGTCTTTTCATAAGGGTTCCTCAGAGGGCTATGCGTCAGGTATAGCATACCCGGCAGGATATCGGCGTTTCGGTCATAACATGATAAAGTAGGCGTTTACTTTACACCCGACCCGAGGCGCCTATGGATAAGATCACTCCACAAGACATGCTCGTACAGGCCGAAAGGCTGTGCGCACAACGTGGCGTTCGTCTGACCCCTCAACGCCTCGAAGTTTTACGCCTGATGACCCTGCAACAGGGCGCAATCAGCGCATACGATCTGCTGGACTTACTGAAAGTCAGTGAACCGCAGGCAAAACCGCCTACCGTCTATCGGGCGCTGGAATTCCTGCTTGAGCAAGGCTTTGTGCACAAGGTGGAGTCGACCAACAGCTACGTACTGTGCCATTTGTTTGATAATCCATCACACTCTTCTGCAATGTTCATTTGCGATCGCTGTGGCGTGGTGAAAGAAGAAGCGGCTGACGGGGTCGAGGATATTATGCATACGCTGGCAGCAAAGATGGGATTTGCGCTGCGCCATAACGTGATTGAAGCGCATGGGCTGTGCTCTGACTGCGTAGAAGTAGAAGCCTGCCGCAAGCAGGACTGCTGCGGTCATGACCATACCATTCAGATTAAAAGAAAGCCGGGCCAGAAGTAAGGCCCAAAAAGCGCGGGCGGCCTTAAGCCGCCCTGAGGGTTGTACTTCCGTATACGCACGGGTAGTGCTGTCGATTACCAGCGGTAATCGTTACGGGTTTCCCAGTCTTTGACCTCTTTCTCGGCCTGATCTTTCTGGTAGCCGTAGCGTTCCTGAATTTTCCCGACCAGCTGGTCGCGCTTCCCTTCAACAACTTGCCAGTCGTCGTCGGTCAGTTTACCCCATTGCTCTTTCATTTTACCTTTGAACTGTTTCCAGTTACCGCCGATTTCGTCTTTATTCATGATCCTTTCCTCATCGTTCGGTGGTGCAGGGTGAAGTAACATCGTCCGTAATGCCTGTTTCTGCTGGACGTGAGATTCAGTATAGGTAAGGATTTCGCCCTTCTGGAATTATTCAGAATCTTTAACCATCAGGCGAAACGAAATCACTACGAAAACCAGGTACCGTGCTGCCAGTGACGCCGCCATATCCACGCCAGTGACAGACCGCGCAATCCGAGGAATACCGCCAGCGCCAGCCACAGTCCGTGGTTACCCAAAACGGGCACGGTCAGCAGCGTCAGGGCAAATCCGGCTGCCGCCACCGCCATACTGTTACGCATTTCCGCCCCGCGCGTGGCGCCGATAAACATGCCGTCCAGCAGATAACACCACACGCCAATCACCGGCAAAATCACCTGCCAGACAACATAACGATCGGCCAGATCGCGCAGGGCGGAAATAGAGGTCAGCATAGCAACGATATGCTCGCCCAGGACGGCGTAAATCAGCGCAAAGGCCAGCGCCACCAGCCCGGATTGTCGACAGGCCGCACGCCAGACGTGCAGCAGCTGGCTGCCATCTCTTGCACCATATGCCTGCCCGGAATGCGCCTCTACCGCATACGCAAAGCCATCCAGCGCGTAGGCGGTAAACGTCAGCATAGTCATCAGGACGGCGTTAACCGCCACGATATCGCTGCCCAGCCGCGCCCCGAATACCGTTAACGCACCAAAGCAGAGCTGTAGCAGCAGCGAGCGCAGCATGATGTCGCGATTCAGCGCCAGCAGGCGGCGAATGTTGCCGCGCCAGGCGTCTTTAAGCAGTGTCAGTGAGATCCCACGCAAATGCAGTACGCGCCGCACCATCAGCAGGCCAATGAAGAACGTAGCATATTCGGCGCACACCGTTGCCAGCGCCGCGCCCTGCACGTTCATGTGCAGCCCCATCACCAGCCACAGGTCGAGCACAATATTCAGCACGTTGCCGACGACCAGCAAAATCACCGGCGCACGCGCATACTGAACGCCGAGCAGCCAGCCCAGCAGCACCAGGTTTGCCAGTGAAGCGGGCGCACTCAGCCAGCGGATAGACAGGAAGCGTCGGGCCTGTTCGAGTACCGCATCGCTACCGCCGACAATGTGCAGCGCCAGATCGATAAGCGGAGTACGAAGCAATACGATAGCGAGCCCGGCCCCGAGAGCCAGCAGCAGCGGCTGCACCAGCGCGCGCGCCAGACGAACGGGGTCTTTCGCGCCATAGGCCTGAGCCGTCAGGCCAGTGGTACTCATACGCAGGAACAGCAGCAGCATGAACAGGAAGCTGGTCGCCATGGAGCCGACCGCTACGCCGCCGAGGTAAACGGGGCTGTCGAGATGGCCGATCACCGCCGTGTCCACCAGCCCAAGCAGCGGTACGGTGATATTGGAGAAAATCATCGGCAGCGCAAGGCGCCACAATGCTTTGTCGGCAGCGGTGAAGAACGACATGAGAAACCTGTGCAAATAAGTTCAGAAACAGAAGCGGCGCCAGAGTAGCGCCGCTTAGAAGAAGATTAGCAGGCCCGCAGGAAGGTTACAGCCACTCGCCGTTACGGATCACGCCAACGGCCAGCCCCTCGATGGAGAAGTTCTGTTCGCGCAGATTCACCACAATCGGGGAGAACTCGCTGTTTTCAGGCAGGAGTTCAACAGTGCTGCCCTGCTTTTTCAGACGCTTCACCGTCACCTCATCGTCGATGCGCGCCACAACCACCTGGCCGTTACGCACATCCTGGGTTTTATGCACCGCCAGCAGGTCGCCATCCAGAATGCCGATATCGCGCATGGACATGCCGCTGACGCGCAGGAGGAAATCGGCGCTTGGTTTGAACATGGACGGATCGACCTGGTAATGCCCTTCGATATGCTGCTGTGCCAGCAGCGGCTCGCCTGCCGCCACGCGCCCGATCAGCGGGATGCCCGATTCTTCTTCAACAAGCAAACGAATTCCGCGAGATGCGCCGGAGACAATCTCGATCACGCCTTTACGCGCCAGCGCTTTCAGATGCTCTTCAGCCGCGTTAGGGGACTTGAACCCCAGGCGCTGCGCGATTTCCGCACGCGTCGGTGGCATGCCCGTCTGGCTGATGTGATCCCGAATGAGATCGAACACCTCTTGCTGCCTGGTCGTTAACGCTTTCATTCCGCCCCCTGGGTGTATATACAGTTATGCTGTGAGTATATACAGTTGATGGCGATTTTGGAACCGCTAAACGCACAAAAAACCAGACATTTGCCTCATTCTGCGGGCGTTATCGGAAATGTGACCACAGCAGCGTTGCCCAGGTGATAACCGCAATAAAAATAGCCA
Source organism: Scandinavium sp. (assembly GCF_032012665.1). Taxonomy (NCBI): domain Bacteria; kingdom Pseudomonadati; phylum Pseudomonadota; class Gammaproteobacteria; order Enterobacterales; family Enterobacteriaceae; genus Scandinavium; species Scandinavium sp. The sequence continues at coordinate 38,628 of NZ_DALZVG010000012.1, read as the reverse complement.
GCAGTACGGCGGCGGATCCCATGTCTTTTGCCCGACCGGACAGCTCGTGACGTTCGGTGCCGATACGGTCCACGACCGCTTCAATCGCACTGTTTAAAATTTCCACTATCATCACCAGAAGGACAGAGCCAATCAGCAAAACGCGGGTGATGGCATCCACATCCAGCCAGCAGGCGAGAATGACCGCGATGATGGCGACGCTGCCTTCCTGACGGAACGCAGCTTCGTTTTGCCACGCGGCACGGAATCCTTTCCAGGAGTAGCCTGCTGCTTTGACGATTCGGGTGAGCCCGGTGGTATCATTAGCCATCAAAAGAACCTTTTACATTATTTAGCGTCAATGTCACTGCGCGCCGGGCGTAGCAGAACAGATATTCTGTGCACTTTCTGTTATCCTTGCGGCGCATTTGCATGATTAACCAGAGGCTTTACATCGTTTATGTCTGGCTGGCCACGAATTTACTATAAATTACTGAATTTACCATTAAGCGTACTGGTAAAAAGTAAGTCCATTCCGGCAGAACCTGCTCAGGAACTGGGACTCGATACTTCGCGCCCTATTATGTACGTTCTGCCGTATAACTCGAAGGCAGATCTGTTGACCTTACGCGCCCAGTGTCTGGCGCACGATCTCCCGGATCCGCTGGAGCCGCTGGAAATCGACGGTACCGTGCTGCCGCGCTACGTGTTCATTCACGGCGGGCCGCGCGCGTTCACCTATTACACGCCAAAAGAAGAATCTATCAAGCTGTTCCACAACTATCTGGATCTGCATCGCAGCAATCCGGACCTCGACGTGCAGATGGTGCCCGTATCGGTGATGTTTGGCCGCTCTCCGGGCCGCGAAAAAGGCGACACCAACCCGCCGCTGCGCATGATGAACGGCTTCCAGAAGTTCTTCGCGGTGACATGGCTTGGTCGCGACAGCTTCGTGCGCTTCTCCCCTTCCGTATCGCTGCGCCGCATGGCTACTGAACACGGCACCGATAAAATTATCGCGCAGAAACTGGCTCGCGTAGCGCGTACCCACTTTGCACGTCAGCGCCTTGCCGCCGTAGGCCCGCGTCTGCCTGCACGTCAGGATCTGTTCAACAAGCTGCTGGCATCCAAAGCGATTGCCCGCGCCGTGGAAGATGAAGCGCGCAGTAAGAAAATCTCCCATGAGAAAGCGCAGCAGAACGCCATCGCGCTGATGGAAGAGATTGCGGCGAACTTCTCCTATGAAATGATTCGTCTGACGGACCGCGTGCTCGGCTTCACCTGGAACCGGCTGTATCAGGGGATTAACGTTCATAATGCCGAGCGCGTGCGCCAACTCGCGCACGACGGCCATGAAATCGTCTATGTACCCTGCCATCGCAGCCATATGGACTACCTGCTGCTCTCCTACGTGCTCTATCACCAGGGGCTGGTGCCGCCGCACATCGCCGCAGGCATTAACCTGAACTTCTGGCCCGCCGGGCCGATTTTCCGTCGCCTGGGCGCGTTCTTTATTCGCCGCACCTTTAAGGGTAACAAGCTCTATTCCACCGTGTTCCGCGAATACCTCGGCGAGCTGTTCAGCCGCGGCTACTCTGTAGAATACTTTGTGGAAGGCGGTCGTTCCCGCACGGGCCGCCTGCTCGATCCGAAAACCGGCACCCTGTCGATGACCATTCAGGCAATGCTGCGCGGCGGCACACGCCCAATCACGCTGGTGCCAATTTACATCGGCTATGAGCACGTGATGGAAGTGGGCACCTACGCCAAAGAGCTGCGCGGTGCGACAAAAGAGAAAGAGAGCCTGCCGCAGATGCTGAAAGGCCTGAGCAAGCTGCGCAATCTCGGTCAGGGCTACGTCAACTTCGGCGAACCTCTGCCGCTGATGACCTACCTCAACCAGCACGTACCAGAGTGGCGTGAGTCTATCGACCCTATCGAGGCCATTCGCCCGGCCTGGCTGACGCCGACGGTAAACAACATCGCCGAAGACCTGATGGTCCGCATTAACAACGCAGGCGCGGCGAACGCCATGAACCTGTGCTGTACTGCGCTGCTGGCCTCACGTCAGCGCTCCCTGACGCGTGAACAGCTGACCGAACAGCTCGAATGCTACCTGCAGCTGATGCGCAACGTGCCGTATTCCCCGGATTCCACGGTGCCCGCGGTCACCGCCAGCGCATTGATCGATCATGCGCTGCAGATGAACAAGTTCGAAGTCGAGAAAGACACCATCGGCGACATCATCATTCTGCCTCGCGAGCAGGCAGTGCTGATGACCTACTATCGCAATAACATCACGCACATGCTGATGATCCCATCGCTGCTGGCGGCAATTGTCACCCAGCATCGCAACATCTCTCGCGAAGCAATGGTGCAGCACGTTGAAGCGCTGTATCCGATGCTGAAAGCCGAGCTGTTCCTGCGCTGGGAGAAAGCCGAGCTGGCGGGCGTGATTGATTTGCTGCTGGCAGAGATGCAGCGTCAGGAACTGGTGGCCGTTGAGAACGATCAGGTGCGGGTGAACCCATCTCACTCCCGCACGCTGCAGCTGCTGGCGGCCGGTGCGCGTGAAACGCTGCAGCGCTATGCCATCACCTTCTGGCTGCTGAGCGCTAATCCGTCCATCAACCGCAGCACGCTGGAAAAAGAGAGCCGCACCGTGGCGCAGCGCCTGTCGGTTCTGCACGGCATTAACGCGCCGGAGTTCTTCGACAAAGCCGTGTTCAGCACCCTCGTGCTGACGTTGCGCGACGAAGGCTACATCAGCGACACCGGCGATGCCGAACCTGCTGAAACAATGAAAATCTACCAGATGCTGGCAGAGCTCATCACTTCAGACGTGCGTCTGACGATTGAGAGCGCATCGCAGGATTAACGTCGCATAAGCAACGCGGAAAAAGTGGAAAGTAAACTGCACCCCAAAGGCTGGTTATCCGGCGGATTAAGGTGCAGTTTTTTATGCCCGATTAAAGGTGCTGGCGGAACCAGGAGAGCTGAACACCGATAACCTGATCGAAGTTCTGACCGCTATACATGTCGTAATGGCGGGCATCCGCCTGCTCATGCAGCTTTTTCTCGACAGCACCTGTGGCTTCGAACAGCGCGCGTCCCTGCTCCGGTGGATTGACGGTATCTTTGCCTGCAGTCACCACCAGCGTCGGGCAGGTCGTGCGAGCTGCGTACTGCGCAGGCTTATAGTTAAGCGTTTCACGCACGGTCAGGAAAGGAATTTTGATATCCATTGCCGGGAAGCGCGCTTTATTCTCTTCAAAGAAAGCCTTCGACTCGTCATCGCCCAACACCCGGGTTACGCCGACAAACATCTCTTTTCCGGTTGCCTGCTGTTTATCCGCCATTTTTTGCAGCGTTGCCACAAAACCCGCCTTCTCATCCGGGCTCATTTTGCCGGTGACAATCTGTTCGCCATCAGCGAAAGCCAACTGGCTGACGACGCAGCGAATGGCACTGTCCGCCGCCGCCGCCGCAAACACATGGCAACCGCCGAACGATGTTCCCCACAGCCCTACGCGCTGTGGATCAAGCCCCGGCTGCTGACGAGCCCAGCCAATCACGGTGTGAATATCCTCAATCTGCATCGCTGGCACGAGTCGGCCACGCTCGCCTTCGCTAGCCCCAAAACCGCGATAGTCAAAGGTGATAGTGGCAAACCCGGCATCGGTAAAGGCCTGAGCAAAAGGAGGTAAAAGAATCTCCTGAATACCACAAAAGCCGTGACAGAGAATAATCACCGGTGCGTTGCCGACGGCCTCTGGTTTGCGCAGGGTCAGCGCAATACCGTTTTCCAGATTAAATGTTGTCGTTTCCATTGCTGTCATTCCCCTACAAAAGAAGTGAATATGCAGAACCTCTTTGTCTGACTCAAGATAAAACAGCGCATTACGTTAAATCACATCTGTTTTTTGTAACGATGGCAGCATTTTGGCCATAAAAAAACGGCGACCTGATGGCCGCCGTTTGATAACGAATCCGTTGAATTAAACCAGGTAACTCATCGCCAGACCGATAAACAGCACCAGTCCAACGTAGTTATTGTTCATAAACGCTTTAAAACAGGCGTTACGTTCGCGGTCTTTAATCAGCTTCTGCTGGTAAATAAACAGCGCTCCGGCGATGAAAAGCGACCAGTAAAATTCCCAGTGCAGCCCGCTGAGCCAGCCGACCACAGCCATTAACGCCAGCGTCATCACCTGCAAAATGCCGATGATCAGCTTGTCGTTTTTGCCAAACAGGATAGCGGTAGACTTCACGCCGATTTTTAAATCATCGTCCCGGTCGACCATCGCATATTGCGTATCATAGGCCACGGCCCAGCAGATATTGGCGATGAACATCAGCCAGCAGCTGAGCGGCAGCGTTTCGCTTACCGCAGCATAGGCCATTGGAATCGACCAGCCGAACGCCGCACCAAGCACCACCTGCGGCAAATGGGTGTAGCGCTTCATAAACGGGTAAACCCACGCCAGCGCAAGCCCGACGAAGGACAGCAAAATCGTCATCGTATTGAGCGTCAGCACCAAAAGGAACGACACCAGCACCAGCACGGTGAAGACAATGCGTGCCTCTTTTTCGCTGACGTCGCCGCTTGGCAGCGGGCGGTGGGCCGTACGCTTAACGTGACCGTCAAATTTGCGGTCGGCATAGTCATTTACGACGCAGCCCGCGGCGCGCATCGACCAGACGCCCGCCACAAACACCACCAGGATCCAAAGCGGCGGCACGCCAGGCGTTGCCACCCACAGCGCCCACAGCGTCGGCCACAGCAGCAGAAGTGCGCCGATCGGCTTGTCGGTTCGCATCAGGCGGTGATAGGCCAGCAGCTTATTTTGCGTCAGACTCCTCTCCATCATTCTCTTCCTCTCAGTACAGCGGCGACGCGGGCAGAAACAGCTCGGTTAACAGCAGCGGTTTACCGCTCAGGCGAAGGCGGGATCGACGTCCCCACAGATCTGCGTCTTTACCGATCTCAATAAAATCACGGGTTAAGGTAGATGAGGTAAACAGATAGCGCCCCAGCGGCGTGGTGCCAAGCTGCTGAAGCTGAAGCTCCGGCCCGCTGAGCGTGGATTCAGGGACCACCGTGCGTCCGGCAAGCCAGGGTTCGCCGTCGGCGCACAGCAAAATTTCACGCAGCCAGTAGCGCGACTCTTTCGGCAACAGGGCCAGCTCTTCGGCAACCTCATCCTGGCCGACAAAATCCTCACGGATAAGCGTCACGGTGACGCGCTTACCCTGCTGCTCAAAGCGTTTGGTCATGGAATCTTCCAGCAGCAGCCAGTCACGCAGCGCGGCGTCGAGTTCCGGAAGGGGGGTGTAATAGCGTAGCGCGCGCAGCTGCGCCAGCGCAGGGTGTGACATGCCAGACTCTCCGATACAAAACTTATCGGCATTGTATCCCAGAACGGCGCTCACGACAGGAAGAAACGCGAATATACGATCTTCCGCGCAACAGCGATGCAACATCGGCGGCGGCAGAATACCTGTCCTCCGGTACGGCCGCAGGATAAGTATTCAAACGCATGATGACTGACATCACTTCTGTGCAGGATGCCGCAGCAGAAAAAACGGTGCATCCGTAAGGATGCACCGAAAGGCCTGAGCCTGAACATCAGCACTGCGGGGAATGCTTACCCCTTGCCTTTGACACTGCTGATAAAGGTTGAACGCGCGGATGTCGAGCCGAGGCGCTCGGCTTCGTTCAGCAATTTGAGGGCCTTATCGATGTTACCTTCCTTCACTGCCTGCTTAATGCCGCGGTTAAAGTAGCTTTCCGTGTCATTGAGCATAGGTTCGCTTTTCGCCGCAGGGGCCGCAGCCACAGCAGCAGTTTGCGCTGGTGCGGCATAGGTCGCCGCAGGTGCAGGCGTATTGCCCACCACCACCGGTTTCGGATCCGGTGCGCCGAAGATCTTACCAATCATGATATTGCCGCTGTTCTGCTCGGTTTTCACCTTGACCGTCAGCGTTCCCTGGCCTGCGTGACGGGCAACCGGATCGGCCACGTCAGGAATCGCATTGTTAGCGCCTTCGGCATACAGCTTAGCCGGGTTGATCATGTGCGTGGTTTCGGCCAGATCGCGCGTTGTGGTGTAGACCAGCATATAAATCTGCTTCTGCCCCATCATCGGCGTCAGCTTCATCACGTTTTCCAGCCGGTTTCCGGAGGCGATCCCCGGTTTCTGATACTGGAAGTAGCTGCTTGGGAAGAAGGCCGCAGGCTGCATCTGCTCATCGAGGATCAGCACGTTGGGGGCGTAAACGCTTAAATCTTTAACCATGCTGGTGAGCGTGATCTCCAGCGATCCCTGGTCAGCGGGCAGAACAACCGCCGCCACGCCGCCGGAGATATTACCGATATTCAGGCTGGGCGACGATGCGTCCAGCACGATGTCCTGGTTTACCGGCGGCATCAGCGTCTGCCATGGTAAACCCTGTAATTTTTCCGCCGGGATGGCCGGGGCGGTGGAAATATTCTGCGGATTCACCGGCGTGGCGGCAAATGACGCGGGCAGTACGCTAAGGCTGAGCACCGGAAACAGGCACAGCGCAAGAAGATGTTTTTTCATTATTTTATCCTCGAAGTACGAAATCCGTCTCCTCCAGGCAATAAGGAGACGGACCAATTATCAACACTGGCGGGCGCTAAGCGCCCGCGCTGTCGGCTGGCTTACCACCAGGCTTCCATCTGAATACCGAAGGAGAACTCGTCGTCGTTACCGCGGCTGAAGGTATGCGCGCTGGTATCGCTGAAGGCAATGCCTGAAGCGGTACCCGGAACATAGTTATCGCCGTTGGAGTCGGTGGAGTAACCCCATTTCTCATCCCACTTGGCGTAGGTCGCGAATACGCGGATTGCCGGACGAGACCAGATGCTGTTGCCCGCCTGCCACTGCTGGGCAAGGGTAATTTTGTACTGGTTGTTGGTGTCGTCGGTACGCTGAGATTTCACGTTGTCGTAGCCCACTTCCAGCAGGGTGCTCATGATCGGCGTCCACTTGTACATTGGGCGTACGCCGACGGTCCACCACTTGGTACCGTTGTTGTCATCACGATCGACGTTCTGGTACATACCTACGTACATCAGGCCCCAGCTATCGTTGAAGTCGATAGCACCGTGGTCGATCACGCGCAGCATGTGGCCGTCGTTGTTCTGGTCAGTATTCGGACGACCGGTGGTACGGGTCATCGCGTCGGTCGCATACTGAAGAACGAATTTGTTCATGCTGGTGCCAAGGAAGGTCTGGGTGTGCTCAATGGTACCCATCCAGCCATCTTTGGTGGCATTGTCATTCACCGCATGGTAGCCGTCGGTTTCATTGGAGCTGCCGTAGTCGAAGCCGACTTCCAGCGAGCCGCCCGGGTTCACTTCCATCTGACCTAAACGCACATCAAAGATATCGTTGGACAGCGCTTTGGTACGGGTCTGGCCGTTGATGAAGCTCTCGGAACCGCCGGCTTCGCTGTTACGGGTTGCCGCCAGAGAGAGCTTGCCGAAGCCCAGATCGATATCTTCGATACCGCCGCCAGGGCCGGAAACGTCCCAGTAGTAGAAGTCGATCATATGAACGTCATGACGTTTGTAGTAACGCTTACCGGCCCAGATGTTGGCGCCCGGCAGCGAATCAAACAGGTTTTTACCCACGACGTTAAACTGACGTACACGTGGCCCACCGTTGGTGTCTTCGTCATCGTTCAACTGGTCGGTGGCGTAGCCGATCATGGAGTCAACGTAGAAGCTTTTATCGCCTTCTTTCCAGGCTTCCTGACCTAATTCGATTTCGGCATAGGTTTCACATTCGTTACCGAGACGATATTTGGAATCGGCCCCGGTTGCCTTAAAGCATTGCTGTTCGCCGCCGCTACCGGTCCAGCCGATACCCGAACGGGCGTAACCTTTAAAGTCGACAGCGCCCGCGTGCGCAGACAGGATGCCTGCCGTCACGGCGATCGCCACGGGAAGTTTGCGCAGAGTAATCATCATTCTATCTCCTGAGACCATTGCTTTTCTTTTGTTATGGGATTTAAACGCCAGGTTCTTTGTGCAGCCGACGACACGCGGAGCCATCCTCACGGAATAAATGGCAGCGCTCTGGCGGCAAACCGATAGCGAATGTGGCTCCCTCTTCTACCAACACCACGTCAGTCTGGCGGTAAACCAGGTTCTGACGGATGGCGGGGATCTGGATATGAATTTGCGTTTCGTGACCGAGTTGCTCCACGACCTGAACGACGCCTTCAAGGGTGACATCAGCGATGTCGCTTGGCAGAAGATGCTCAGGACGAATACCTAATGACATGTTGGCGCCGGGCTGCACGCCGGTACTTTCCACCGGCAGCCAGATTTGCTGACGGTTAGGCAGTTCCACCTGCACCTGCTCAATGGCAGTGGCGGTGACCTTCACCGGCAGGAAGTTCATCTTCGGCGAGCCAATAAAGCCCGCCACGAATCGGTCTGCCGGATAGTGATAGAGCTCCAGTGGTTTGCCGATCTGCGCCACGCGGCCGGCATCCAGCACCACGATTTTGTCGGCGAGCGTCATCGCCTCCACCTGATCGTGGGTAACGTAAATCATCGTGCGGCCCAGACGCTTGTGCAGACGGGAAATCTCAATACGCATCTGCACGCGCAGCGCGGCGTCGAGGTTCGAGAGCGGTTCATCGAGCAGGAACACGCGCGGCTCCGCTACCAGCGTACGGCCAATCGCCACGCGCTGACGCTGGCCGCCGGAAAGCGCTTTCGGCTTACGCTCCAGCAGGTGCGCCAGCTGCAATACTTCAGCGACCTGGGTTACGCGCTGGTTGATAAGCGCTTTCTTCGCGCCCGCGAGCTTGAGGCCAAAAGACATATTTTCTGCAACGGAAAGATGGGGATACAGCGCGTATGACTGAAACACCATGCCAATGCCGCGTTCAGCGGGCGGCGTGTCGTTCATGCGTTTTTCACCAATCAGCAGCTCTCCGCTGGTGATGGTTTCCAGCCCGGCAATCATTCTCAGCAGCGTAGATTTTCCGCAGCCCGATGGCCCGACAAACACCACGAACTCTCCCTCGTGGATGTCGAGATTGATGTCTTTCGACACCACCATATCGCCCCAGGCTTTGGTTACATTTCGCAGCTGAACGCTCGCCATCCCCTTCTCCCTTCGTTACAACCTGTCACTGACGGAAACACTCAAGATGGGCGGACTATGCGCGATCGATAACTTTCGTGAATCCTCCACCCCCAAGGTTTTTTATGGGGGAGGAGACGGGAGGATGAGGAGGGCTGGTCTGCCCTCGCATTTGGCGCGACCTGGCAAAAATCGTGATGAACCTGGCAAAAAGCGGTGTCATTTTGTGTGCGCCAGGACTCATAACGTAAATTTATGTAACACAGATCACACAAACCGGGGGTGGGGCGTAGGGGCGGGGAGGATGGAAAGGGGTTGCTAAGAAAGGAAACTCATCGACGTCAAAGCCACCAGGCGTATCCACGAGCACATCACCAAACAGGACGGGATATATGAAAATCAAAACTGGCGCTCGCATCCTCGCGCTGTCTGCATTGACCACGATGATGTTTTCCGCCTCTGCCCTCGCGAAAATCGAAGAGGGCAAGCTGGTTATCTGGATCAATGGCGATAAAGGCTATAACGGCCTCGCGGAAGTCGGGAAGAAGTTCGAGAAAGACACCGGCATCAAAGTGACCGTTGAGCACCCGGACAAGCTGGAAGAGAAGTACCCGCAGGTTGCGGCGACCGGTGACGGCCCGGACATCATCTTCTGGGCGCATGACCGCTTCGGTGGCTACGCACAGTCCGGCCTGCTGGCTGAAGTCACCCCAGACAAAGCGTTCCAGGACAAGCTCTATCCGTTCACCTGGGATGCGGTACGCTACAACGGTAAGCTGATTGCCTACCCCATCGCGGTAGAAGCGCTGTCGCTCATCTATAACAAAGACCTGGTGCCGAACCCGCCAAAAACCTGGGAAGAGATTCCTGCACTGGATAAAGAGCTGAAGGCGAAGGGCAAATCGGCGCTGATGTTCAACCTGCAGGAGCCGTACTTCACATGGCCGCTGATTGCCGCCGACGGCGGATACGCGTTCAAGTTTGAGAACGGCAAGTACGACGTAAAAGATGTGGGCGTGGACAACGCAGGCGCGAAAGCGGGCCTGAATTTCCTGGTTGACCTCATCAAGAACAAACACATGAACGCGGACACCGACTACTCCATCGCGGAAGCGGCCTTCAACAAAGGCGAAACGGCGATGACCATCAACGGTCCGTGGGCGTGGGCAAACATCGATAAGAGCAAAATCAACTACGGCGTAACGCTGCTGCCAACCTTCAAAGGCAAAGCCTCTAAGCCGTTCGTGGGCGTGCTGAGCGCGGGCATCAACGCCGCCAGCCCGAACAAAGAGCTGGCAAAAGAGTTCCTCGAAAACTACCTGCTGACCAACGACGGCCTGGCAGAAGTGAACAAAGATAAGCCGCTGGGTGCCGTGGCGCTGAAAACGTATCAGGAACAGCTGGAAAAAGATCCGCGCATCGCAGCCACCATGGCGAACGCAAAAACTGGCGAAATCATGCCTAACATCCCGCAGATGGCTGCCTTCTGGTACGCCACCCGCACCGCAGTCATTAACGCCGCCAGCGGCCGTCAGACCGTGGACGCTGCGCTGAAGGACGCTCAGGGTCGTATCACTAAGTAAGGCCGTAGTAGATGTGCCGGATGGCGGCACAAATACCTTATCCGGCCTACGCACTCCGTAGGCCTGATAAGCGCAGCACCATCAGGCACTGATGTGGCAAGTTTGCACTGTTGTCGAGGAAGATCCCCATGGATGTCGTTAAAAAAAGTCACTGGTGGCAAAGCGAAACGCTGAAGTGGTCCGTGATTGGGCTGCTGGGCCTGCTGGTGGGCTATCTTATTGTTTTAATGTACGCCCAGGGGGAGTACCTGTTCGCCATCCTGACGCTGATTTTGAGCGCCGTTGGCCTCTATATTTTCGCTAACCGCAAGGCATACGCCTGGCGTTACGTCTATCCGGGCATGGCCGGGATGGGCCTGTTTGTTCTGTTCCCGCTGATTTGCACCATCGCTATCGCCTTTACCAACTACAGCAGTACTAACCAGCTGACCCAGGAACGCGCGCAGCAGGTGCTGATGGACCGCTCTTATCAGGCGGGCAAAGCCTACAATTTTGGCCTGTACCCGGCGGGTGATGAGTGGAAGCTGGCGCTGACCGATGGCGACAGCGGTAAAAATTACGTCTCCGACGCCTTTAAACTCGGCGGCGAGCAAAAAATTGCGCTGAAAGAAGCAGATGCCTTGCCGGAAGGTGAACGCGGCAACCTGCGCATCATCACCCAAAATCGCCAGGCGCTGAATCAGCTGACCGCGATCCTGCCCGATGAAAGCAAAGTCATCATGAGTTCCCTGCGCCAGTTCTCCGGCACGCGCCCGCTCTACACCGAGGGGAAAGATGGCGAACTGACCAATAACCAGAGCGGCGTGAAGTATCGCCCGAACAATCAAATCGGTTTCTATCAGTCGGTGAACGCCGACGGTAGCTGGGGCGATGAAAAGCTGAGCCCGGGTTATACCGTCAGCATTGGCTGGGATAACTTCACTCGCGTATTTACTGACGAAGGGATCCAGAAGCCGTTCTTCGCCATTTTCGTCTGGACGGTGGTGTTCTCGGTCCTGACCGTGCTGCTGACCGTCGCCGTGGGCATGGTGCTGGCGTGCGTCGTGCAGTGGGAATCGCTGAAGGGTAAAGCTATTTACCGCGTGCTGCTGATTCTGCCGTATGCCGTGCCGTCGTTTATCTCGATTCTGATTTTCAAAGGCCTGTTTAACCAGAGCTTCGGCGAAATCAACATGATGCTGAGCGCGCTGTTTGGCATCAAACCCGCCTGGTTCAGCGATCCGACTACCGCGCGTTCGATGATTATTATCGTCAACACCTGGCTCGGTTATCCCTACATGATGATCCTGTGCATGGGCCTGCTGAAAGCGATTCCGGACGATCTGTACGAGGCCTCGGCGATGGACGGCGCAGGCCCGTTCCAGAACTTCTTTAAAATCACGCTGCCGCTGCTGATTAAGCCACTGACGCCGCTGATGATCGCAAGCTTCGCTTTTAACTTTAATAACTTCGTGCTGATTCAGCTGTTAACCAACGGCGGCCCGGACCGTCTCGGCACGACCACGCCGGCGGGCTACACCGACCTGCTGGTGAGCTACACCTACCGTATCGCCTTTGAAGGCGGCGGCGGTCAGGATTTCGGACTGGCAGCGGCCATCGCAACGCTCATCTTCCTGTTGGTCGGGGCACTGGCGATTATTAACCTCAAAGCTACGCGCATGAAATTCGATTAAGGGAGCAGTCGACATGGCTATGGTTCAACCAAAATCTCAAAAAATGCGCCTGTTTATCACGCACCTGCTGCTGCTGATTTTTATCGCCGCGATCATGTTCCCGCTGCTGATGGTGGTCGCCATCTCGCTGCGCGAAGGCAACTTCGCCACCGGCAGCCTGATCCCGGATCAAATCTCCTGGGAACACTGGAAGCTGGCGCTCGGCTTTAGCGTCGAGCACGCCGACGGGCGCGTCACGCCGCCGCCGTTCCCGGTCCTGCTGTGGCTGTGGAACTCGGTCAAAATCGCGGGCATCACCGCGGTCGGGATTGTGGCGCTCTCCACCACCTGCGCCTATGCCTTCGCCCGCATGAAGTTCCCGGGCAAAGCGACGCTGCTGAAAGGCATGCTGATTTTCCAGATGTTCCCGGCGGTGCTGTCGCTGGTGGCGCTGTACGCGTTGTTTGACCGCCTGGGTCAGTACATTCCGTTTATTGGGCTCAACACACACGGCGGCGTAATCTTCGCCTATATGGGCGGTATTGCGCTGCACGTGTGGACAATCAAGGGCTATTTCGAAACCATCGACGGCTCGCTGGAGGAAGCCGCTGCGCTGGACGGCGCAACGCCATGGCAGGCCTTCCGTCTGGTGCTGCTGCCGCTGTCGGTGCCGATTTTAGCCGTCGTGTTTATTCTGTCGTTTATCGCCGCCATCACCGAAGTCCCTGTCGCCTCGCTGCTGCTGCGTGACGTAAACAGCTACACCCTGGCGGTCGGGATGCAGCAATATCTCAACCCGCAAAACTACCTGTGGGGCGACTTTGCCGCCGCGGCGGTGCTCTCCGCCATTCCCATCACCGCCGTGTTCCTGCTGGCCCAGCGCTGGCTGGTTAACGGCCTGACCGCAGGCGGAGTAAAAGGTTAAGTTTCATCGTTATACCCTGTAATGCCACTGTTATCCTCATTACTTGTGACTGTTGTCAGGCGCTCTTCGGAGCGCCATTTTTTTATTCCCGCTTCAGGCGCTTCGAGTTACACAGCCAAAGGGTGATAACCAGCAGCAGGATCGCCGCAGAGTAGATCAGGACATCAAGAGGGGATTTATGATCGACGATGATCAGCCGCACAATGGCGGTGATCCCGATATAGACAAAATAGCGCAGCGGAAAGTGAAAGCCGGACTGAAAGTACTTCACAATCAGGGCGATAAATTCAAAATAGAGGAAATAAACCACCAGCCCTTCCACCAGCGCATATTTGCTGGTTTGCTCAGGGGCGAACAGCACATCCGCAAGATGGACGGTTTCTTTACCCAAAAACACCACCAGAATCAGGCCGAGGCTGAGCAAGCCCAGGTTCAGCACGGTCTGCAAAACGGTAGAAATAAACTCTACGCGAGGACGAGTGAGCGACGTCATACAGCACCTCCTTCATCAGGGCGAGATCTCTGTATAGCGTAGAAATGTGACGGGGATCTATATTTTTTAATTATGTTTTATGTAATCGGGCCGGGAGTGCCCGGTGGCGCTAACGCTTACCGGGCCTACAACCCCAGGCCCGGAAATGCAGGCTTCGTAGGCCGGGCAAACATCGTGCCGCCCGGCAATTCCCGTCAGCGGAAATTCAGACTCTTGTCGCTGGTCATATCGTACAGCTGGAACTTACGCCCAAGCTGCTGACCGCCGTCGCGGGTGAGCGGCGTCCAGCCAATGGCTGCACGGCTGCGGGTCGGGCCGGACAAGAAGAGATCCAGCGGTACGGAAACGTATACGCCTTTGGTGAAATCGCCTTCACCGTATTCCTGTGCCGAAACGTTGGTAATGGTTGCATAGGCCCCCACCACCACGCCGCTGTCGAAGTGCTTCGACACCTCCAGCGTGCCGCCCTTATCGCCCGCCAGATACTGCCCGACGCTGGCTTTAATCAGCACGTCCTGGGCGAACGGTGGCGTCCAGTAAGCGGCAAGGTTGCCGACTTTCGCGCTGTAATCGGTGAACTTCATCATGTCCATCGAGCTGCGCCAGTCACGCTGTTTCACGTAGTTAGCATCAACACCAAACGCCCAGTTGCTGTCGACCGGACGCCACAGCACTTCTGCCCCGACGCCGCCGTACATGGTTTCCAGATAGCCGCCGTATACCTGACCATAGAAATTATTTCCCAGATACTGGAGATAGTTCGCCTGAAGGTTGTTCACGTACACGTCGTTTTCGACGTAGTCACGTACGTGAGTTCGCACGCGCGGCAGCGTCGAGTCGTTTGGCGGGTTGGTGTAGTTAAATTTGTCGTAGTTATTGGCAATGTTGCCGAACAGGCTGCCGGTGGTCAGCAGGTGATCGGTCACCCACCAGTCGGCGGTCGCCATGACCCCGAGCTGGTACATGTAGAAACTTTCCGGCCCGCCAAAGGACTGGCTAAGCACCGGGTCGACATGGAAATCAAAGCTGGATTTGTCGATATACCAGCCCTGCTCGGTTTTCTCCGGCACGATCGGCGTTTCGCGTTTCTGCACCAGTTCGGTTTCATGACCCAATGGCTCACCTTCCAGATGGCGCTTGAGGCTGGCGACGTTAGTTTCAGTCGTCACCTGCGGCAGATTGAGGCGGTTTTCCGTGATGCGAATCGTTGAGATACCGTCCGGCAGATCGTTCATGATGATGCGGTTTGCGCGCTCGATACCTTCACGTGAATCACGGTATTTTACCTGCTCGCCCGTCACGTACAGCGTGTCACCTTTGACCTGTATTTTCGGGTCAGCAAGCCCGGCGTTGTACTTCAGCAGCGTCAGCTGATTCGCCACTACCGAGTGTTGCAAAATGGCGTCCTGCGGCTCTGGCTGGTATTTCGGGCGCGGATTATCGTTATACGATGGGCGCAGGTCGTTAAAGTTGGTGCGCAGCGTCACGCCAAACATAAAGGTGTTGCCGCGCTCGTAGCTAAGGTTAACGTCGGCCCAGTCGGTCACGCGATAAATGGCCCCGACGTTAAACTTACTTTTTTGATCGAGCTTGCCGGCAAAGTCCTGGCTGTAGTCGTTCCCTTCATATTCCAGCTTCAGGCGCAGCGGCTGCCACGGCGTCTGGTACTCCACGCCGCCGAACAGAGAGGCCGGGCCGTGGAACATCTGACTGCTGTCCATCGAGCCCGCCTGGCGGTAGCTGTTGTTGCGATAGCAAAACTTATCGTCGTAGCTGCAAAACGGATTTTTCACGTTGCCGCTGGTGCCGAGATAGCCCCAGCCGAGTCCGAGGCTGAAATCAAACGGTCCCCAGGCTTTGTTCGCCACCAGGTATTCCGCATCGAACAGGCCCGTCCCGCCGATATCCCGCGCCCCCACGGCCACCTGCGGCAACCAGTAGCTCTCTTCCCACAGACGCAGCTTCAGGTCGAAGGCCTTGTCCTTGTAGGTCTGGTTTCCGGAGAACGCTTCGACGCTGCTGTACCGTTTGGTGCGCACGTCGGTGTAGCGCAGAGTGGTTTCGAGCCACGGGAAAAGCTGTACCGAGGCGGAGTAATAGCGGTATTGATCGTTATCGCGATAGTTCAGGCTCATCTCGCCGTCACGCGCCATGCGCGCGGTGGGGGTCTGCAACAGGCCGACACCACCAAAATCAGACTGCGAAGGGCCAATCGGGGCCGGGTACGTTTCCGCATGACAGGCCGCGCTGACGCCCAGCGCCAGCAGGCTGTAGAGAAATCTGTTTTTCATTATTCCGGGATCCGCTGTGCAAGGGCACGAAGAAGCGCGGCGTTCAGGTCGGCATACTTCTTCGTCCAAAGTGAGTCGGCGAAACCGACAAAGATCGTGCTGCCGGGCATGGGTTCGATGTGACGTTTATTCCAGTAAGCCACCGGGGCCTTTTCGCTGCGCCCGTCGGGATAGACCACCCATGCATAGCTGCGATCGGCGCCGCTCAGCAAATTCATCGCATCGAGATAGCCTGCCACGTCCTGACCGGGTACAAAGGCCGTATTACCCGGGCGACTGACCAGCCCAAAAACGGTGACGGTCGTTGGCTGCTGACCGACCCACAGGCTGTACTGTCCTTCCAGCGGCGGGTTGCTGCGACGGCCCAGGCGGACCGTGTCCGGATCGAGGCTGACAAACTGTCGTCCCGTCACGTTCAGCGCCTGGAGCTGCTGGCGCAATGTGCGAATGGCAGCGGCATCATCACCGCTTTCGTCGGCGGCCAACGCATCCAGCCGGGCCAGCAGAGTCTGTTTTTGCTGCTGCGCCACGGCGGTGGCCTGCTTTTCGGCAATCACCGCACCCGGCCACCAGCTGTTAGCCAGCCGGGGTTGAGCCACTAAGTCCGCCAGATGACCGGCGTTAGTCAGCGTTTTAGGCGTTTTTGCACCATTGCTATAGACATCGACGCTGCCCGCAGCGAAGGCCAACGGTGCGGCAAGCACCATGATAAGCACGGCAAGGAAGGTGGTTTTCATGACTTCGCCGCCTTAATCAACGTGGTTTTTACCGGGAAGAAGTTCGCGCCCAGGCATTGCTCGGACTGGCGAATTTGCCCGTCGCTGTCGACCCAAAAGCGGTTCTGCCAGCGGGCCTGGTCGGTGCTCGCTTCTTCCACCAGCACGCGGACAACGGTCTGGTCACCCGCAAGCGTCAGGGTATCTGTTCCTTCCCAGTGGAAAGTCGAGCGGGCGGTGGCGTAGCGCGTCTGTTTGTGCTCCGTCCAGCCCATCGTGCGGGTCCAGCTTGCGCCGTCGATAATCTGGTTGGGCTTAGTCAGCGGGTCAGCATCAAGATTGTTGACGCTCAGCAGGTTGTCGCCGCCGAGAAGCGTTTTCACGATGCGCCCGTGCTGGGTGACAATCGTGGCCCGATCCTGCGTCACCCATTTCTGTTGGCCGTTTTCGGCAAAGGCGAGCACCACAAAAAGCTGCGGCCCGTTGTTGAGCTGCATGTACTGGCTGGCGTAGGGCATCTCACGGATATCCTCGGCGGTCAGCTGCACGCCGGGAGTGCCAAACAGGCTGTCCCAGAGCGATTTTCCGAGTCCCTGGGTACTGGCGGAACAGGCCTGAAGCAGCAGGCAAAGTGTGATGATGATGGGTCGCTTCACGACTCTTCTCCGAAGGGGCAAAATAACCACACCGAAGTGTGGTTAGGATTAATGACCCGCGAGACTTAACGGGTACTTGTGGTTGTGGTGGTCGTGGTTCCGGTATTGGAGCCATCACCACTACCGGTCGCCGCCAGTGCGACCCCCACGGCCGAGCTTACGGCGCTGGCGCTGGTGGCAGCAGAGCTACCCGCAGACACCGACGTCGCCGCCGAGCCTGCCGCTTCACCGGTTTCCACCGGGTCAGCAAAGGCAGACGTCGCCACAAGCGCGGAAATGGCAAAAATGCCATACAGAGCTTTTTTCATTGCTATTTCCCTTCATTGGTTGAATGAATGGAGAATCACCTGAGAAATTCAGGCGTCATCGAGTATACACAACTGAATGGGCTGATTTACGGTGCAGGAAATAAGCATCGCGGTTTTAGGACTAGAAGAGAAAAAGAGATTAAAACGCTTAATTAAAATAAATGAACATTTAAAATTCATTAACTTATAAAATAACCAGCATAAAGATAGTCCTAAAAATTAAAATATAGATGGGGAGTCACAATCATTTTTAGGATTAACCTGAACCCTCCCGATAGAATAGCCATCAGCCCTTCCGTTCCTTATTTCCATAAAATTTAAGAGGGAAAGTATTCCTTCAATTCCCAACGGCATCATCAGGATAACCAATCTGCGATCCGGATACTCCTCTCCTCTGCCAGAGTGCCACCCTCCCCTTTACGCTGTCCATCAGCAACAGGTTTCACCTCCTTTCCCTGCGTAAAATGACAGCATTCCGTAGCCCTGTTCTGAGGAACGCCATGAAAACATTTAGCGTTGGTTTGTTCGGCATTGGTCTCGATACGTACTGGCCGCAGTTTCACGGCCTGCGTGCACAGCTCGAAGGTTATCTCGCCCAGGTGGAGCACCGCCTGCAGGACCAGGAGGTCCGGGTGGTGAACGCCGGGTTGGTCGATAATCCGCAAACAATGGACGCTGCCGCCACGCAGTTTGCGGAACAGCGCGTTGATGCGCTGGTGCTGTATATCACCACCTATGCGCTGAGTTCGACCGTACTGCCGCTGGTGCAACAGCTCAACGTGCCGGTGCTGATCCTGGCGCTTCAGCCAGAGAAAAAAGTGCCCTGTTCAACCATCAACCAGCTTGAAGATCGCGGTGAGCGCACCGGGCAGTGGCTGGCACATTGTCAGGCCTGTAGCGCACCGGAGCTGATGAACGTCTTCCAGCGCGCAAATATCGGCTACACGCTGGTACCAGGTTATCTGGACGATCCGCAAGCATGGCAGGAAATTAACGGCTGGCTTGCCGCCGCCGCCGTTGTAAAAACGCTGAAAACAACCAACGTCGGCGTGCTCGGCCACTATTACAACGGCATGTATGACGTCTATTCGGACATGACCAACCTCTCCGCTAAATTTGGCGTACGTTTCAAGGTACTTGAGGTGTGCGAGCTGGCGGCGTCACTTCCTTCAGCGTCAGACGCTGAGCGGCAGCAGAAACGCGCCGAGGTGTTTGAAGCGCTGAACGTTGACTCGTCCTGCGAGGAGTACGAATTGCAGCGCGCCGTCGCCACGTCTGTCGCGCTGGATAAGCTCGTGGCGAAGCATCAGCTGGGCGCGATGGCGTATTACTACGAAGGCGCATCCGGCTCACCTCAGGAAAATATCATCACCTCGGTCATCCTCGGCAATACGCTGCTGACTGAGCGTGACATTCCGGTGGCGGGGGAGTGTGAAATCAAAAACGTGATTGCGATGAAAATCCTCTGCCTGCTGAAGGCGGGCGGCTCGTTCTCGGAACCCTACGGCATTGATTTCGAAAACGACACCGTACAGTGGGGGCACGATGGCCCGGCGCATCCGCTGATGTCGGCCGAAAAAGTACGCCTGGTACCGCTGCCGGTGTACCACGGTAAGCCGGGGAAAGGCGTGTCGATTCAGATGACCGTCAAGCCGGGTCCGGTGACGTTTTTATCCGTGGTCGAGCATCGTGACGGCGGCGTAACGCTACAGTATGCCGAAGGGGAAGCCGTGTCAGGCGAAGTGCTGGATATCGGCAACACTAACAGCCATTACCGCTTTGCGCTCTCTGCGCGCGAGTTTACCCGCCAGTGGTGTGAGGGTGGACCAGCGCACCATTGCGCGATTGGGATGGGTCACGTGGGGGATAAGCTGGAGGCTGTGGCGAAGCTGTTGGGAATTAAGAGCTTGCGGATTGGTTGACGAACGGTTCCCTCGCCCCTCTGGGGAGAGGGTTAGGGTGAGGGGAACAAGAGCTGTGCGGCCTGATGCCCTCACCCCGGCCCTCTCCCACAGGGAGAGGGTGCAAACATTAAAAAACCTTCCCGAAGGAAGGTTTTTGCAGTTTATTCCGCCACCGGGCAGCAGGGTTTACTTCCAGGCTTTATAACGGTTAATCAGACCGTTAGTCGAGCTGTCGTGGCTGCTAATGTCTTTATCGTCGGTCAGCTCCGGCAGGATGCGGTTTGCCAGCTGTTTACCCAGCTCCACGCCCCACTGATCGAAGGTGAAGATGTTGAGGATGGCGCCCTGGGTGAAGATTTTATGCTCATACAGCGCAATCAGCGCGCCCAGGCTGAACGGCGTGATTTCGCGCAGCAGGATGGAGTTGGTCGGGCGGTTGCCTTCAAACACTTTGAACGGCACCACGTGATCCAGCGTCGCCGGATCTTTACCCTGGTCGCGGTATTCCTGCTCAACCACCTCACGGGATTTACCAAACGCCAGCGCTTCGGTCTGGGCGAAGAAGTTAGACAGCAGCTTCGGATGGTGATCGGAGAGCGGGTTGTGGGTGATCGCCGGGGCAATGAAGTCACAAGGAACCATTTTGGTACCCTGGTGAATCAGCTGGTAGAACGCGTGCTGGCCGTTAGTGCCAGGCTCACCCCAGATGATTGGGCCGGTCTGGTAATCCACGGCGTTGCCGTTACGGTCAACGTATTTGCCGTTGGATTCCATGTTGCCCTGCTGGAAGTAAGCCGGGAAACGGTGCATGTACTGGTCGTACGGCAGAATCGCTTCGGTTTCAGCGCCGAAGAAGTTGTTGTACCAGATGCCGATCAGCGCCAGCAGAACCGGCAGGTTTTTCTCCGGTGCGGTGGTGGAGAAGTGTTTGTCCATCGCGTGCGCGCCGGACAGCAGCTCAACAAAGTTATCGAAGCCAACGGACAGGATAATCGACAGACCAATCGCCGACCACAGGGAGTAACGACCGCCGACCCAGTCCCAGAACTCGAACATGTTGGCGGTGTCGATGCCAAATTCGCCGACCGCTTTACCGTTGGTTGAGAGCGCGGCGAAGTGCTTCGCCACGTGCTTCTGGTCACCGGCGGTTTTCAGGAACCAGTCGCGCGCGCTGTGGGCGTTAGTCATGGTTTCCTGAGTAGTGAAGGTTTTCGAGGCCACCAGGAACAGGGTGGTTTCCGGGTTCACCTCTTTCAGCACTTCGGCGATGTGAGTGCCATCGACGTTGGACACAAAGTGCATATTCAGGTGATTTTTGTACGGACGCAGCGCTTCGGTCACCATGAACGGGCCAAGGTCGGAGCCGCCGATACCGATGTTCACCACGTCAGTGATCGCTTTACCGGTGTAGCCTTTCCAGCTGCCGGAGATGATCGCTTCGGAGAAGTGCTTCATCTTTTCCAGCACCGCATTCACTTCCGGCATCACGTCTTTGCCGTCAACGATGATTGGCGTATTGCTGCGGTTACGCAGCGCAACGTGCAGTACGGCACGGTCTTCGGTGCGGTTGATTTTCTCACCGGAGAACATTGATTTGATGGCACCGGCCAGATCGGTCTCTTTCGCCAGCGCCTGCAGCTTGCTCAGCGTCTCTTCGGTGATGCGGTTTTTGGAGAAGTCCACCAGCATCTGATCGTCGAACGTCGCGGAGAATTTGGCGAAACGGTCGCCATCTTTCGCGAACAGGTCGGCAATCGACACGTCCTTCATTTCATCATAATGTTTTTGTAGTGCCTGCCAGGCAGAGGTCTGCGTTGGATTGATGTTTTTCATAGCAATACTCTTCTGATTTGAAAAATGTGACTTCGGTCGATTGTAGCGCCTGCGGCGCTTTTTGTGATGATTTTTGTGTCATTGCCTGTTTCCATGACAAACCAGGCGAAACGCAGCAGAAAACGGCCCTGTTATAAGTCCTGTTTCTGCGCCCGATGACAGCATGAAAAATCCGCATAATCCCATCGTTGACAGCATCGGGCTCAGCTTTTATTTATGAATACGGTATTTGCGCCTGCACCGGTTACTGTTTTGTCCTTGTGCCAGGGTCGCTCCTTCATTTCCTGACACGAGGTTGTTATGACAGATTTAGTTGTGGCCAAATTTGGTGGCACCAGCGTCGCCGATTATGATGCCATGAACCGCAGCGCCGACGTGGTGCTCGCTGATTCCGGTGCCCGCCTGGTGGTCCTTTCCGCCTCTGCTGGCGTCACAAACCTGCTGGTTGCGCTGGCTGAAGGTCTCGAGGCCACCGAGCGCTTCGTGAAGCTCGATGCACTGCGTAAAATTCAGTTCGATATTCTCGAACGCCTGCAAAACCCCAACGTTATCCGTGAAGAAGTGGAACGCCTGCTGGAGAACATCACCACGCTCGCCGAAGCCGCTTCTCTTGCCACCTCCACCGCGCTCACCGATGAGCTGGTCAGCCACGGCGAGCTGATGTCGACGCTGCTGTTTGTGGAAATCCTGCGCGAGCGCAACATTGCGGCCCAGTGGTTCGACGTCCGTAAAGTCATGCGCACGAGCGACCGCTTTGGCCGCGCCGAGCCGGACATTGCCGCGCTGGCAGAACTCACCGGGCAGCTGCTCGCACCGCGCCTGGAAGAAGGCCTGGTCATCACTCAGGGTTTCATTGGCAGCGAGGCCAAAGGCCGCACCACTACGCTAGGCCGCGGCGGCAGCGACTACACTGCCGCACTGCTTGGTGAAGCGCTGCATGCGACTCGCGTTGATATCTGGACCGATGTACCGGGCATCTACACAACCGATCCACGCGTCGTGCCAGCCGCACACCGCATTGATGAAATTGCCTTCGAAGAAGCCGCCGAACTGGCCACCTTCGGCGCGAAAGTGCTGCACCCGGCAACGCTGCTGCCTGCGGTGCGCAGCGATATTCCTGTCTTCGTCGGCTCAAGCAAAGATCCAAAAGCAGGTGGGACGCTGGTATGCAATAAAACTGAAAACCCACCGCTGTTCCGCGCGCTGGCGCTGCGCCGTAAGCAAACGCTGCTGACGCTGCACAGCCTGAATATGCTGCACTCACGCGGCTTCCTCGCTGAAGTGTTCGGCATCCTGGCACGCCA
The DNA here is from genome assembly GCF_032012665.1 of Scandinavium sp. Taxonomy (NCBI): domain Bacteria; kingdom Pseudomonadati; phylum Pseudomonadota; class Gammaproteobacteria; order Enterobacterales; family Enterobacteriaceae; genus Scandinavium; species Scandinavium sp. The sequence goes on along the minus strand of NZ_DALZVG010000012.1, from coordinate 15,853 downwards.
TAACATCTCGGTCGATCTGATCACCACGTCGGAAGTGAGCATCGCGCTGACGCTCGACACCACCGGATCCACCGCCACCAGCGAAACATTACTGACGCAGTCTCTGCTGATTGAACTTTCCGCACTGTGCCGCGTGGAAGTGGAAGAGAACCTGGCGCTGATCGCGCTGATTGGCAACGACCTTTCAAAAGCCTGCGGCGTGGGCAAAGAGGTGTTCGGCGTGCTCGACCCGTTCAATATCCGCATGATTTGCTATGGCGCGTCCAGCCATAACCTCTGCTTCCTCGTACCGGGCAGCGAAGCCGAGCAGGTCGTGCAAAAACTTCATCACAATCTGTTTGAATAAAATCCCTTAGCAGGATAAATATCAGACAAGGCCGGGCTCGAACCCGGCTTTTTTATACCTATAAAAAACAACACAAACTGCAAGGAATACAATATGCTCGCTAAATTCACGCGGCTGTTCCCGCTCTGGGCCGTGCTGCTCTCTATCCTCGCCTACAAAACACCTGCGACCTTCACGCCGATTGGCCCGTGGGTCACTACGCTGCTGATGCTGATCATGTTCGGCATGGGGGTTCATCTGAAGCTCGACGACTTTAAGCGCGTGCTGTCACGCCCGGCCCCCGTTGCTGCGGGCATTTTTCTGCACTATCTGGTGATGCCGCTCGCAGCATGGCTGCTGGCGATACTGTTCAGGATGCCGCCGGAGCTCTCTGCCGGAATGGTGCTGGTCGGCAGCGTTGCCAGCGGTACAGCATCGAACGTAATGATTTTTCTGGCAAAAGGGGATGTTGCACTTTCTGTCACCATTTCATCCGTCTCCACGCTGGTCGGCGTTATCGCCACGCCGCTGCTGACGCGGCTCTATGTCGACACCCATATTCAGGTTGACGTGATGGGCATGCTACTCAGCATCCTGCAAATCGTGGTGGTACCGATTGCGCTGGGGCTGGTCGTGCATCATCTCCTGCCACGCGTGGTGAAAGCTATTGAGCCTTATCTGCCCGCTTTCTCGATGGTCTGCATTCTGGCCATCATCAGCGCCGTGGTTGCCGGTTCTGCTTCGCACATTGCCTCCGTGGGCTTTGTGGTGATTATCGCGGTGATCCTGCATAACACCATTGGCCTGCTCGGCGGTTACTGGGGCGGACGCCTGTTCGGCTTTGACGAATCCACCTGCCGCACGCTGGCGATTGAAGTCGGAATGCAGAACTCCGGCCTTGCCGCCGCGCTCGGCAAAATCTACTTCGGCCCGCTCGCCGCCCTGCCCGGTGCGCTGTTCTCGGTCTGGCACAACCTTTCCGGCTCGCTGCTGGCGGGATACTGGTCCGGTAAACCCGTCAGGAAAGAGAAGATTACTGTTGCGAAGAAGAGTTAGCTCCGTGGGTGAATGGCTGCATCAGTAGCCATTCACTCAGAAGAGGAAGAGCTCATTTTCTATTTCCTTATAGTGTGAAGCCCCAGCCAACACGGCTTTCTGACACAGATAAGGCGTAAAATGAGGAATTGCGAGGCGCTTTCCAGAATAATTCTGTACATTGAACTGAGTACTCATTTATTTGGAAGCTTCATCATGGCAATCGCCCGTCTGACCCAGCAGGACATGACCGAGAAAGAACAACGCGAGCTGAAAACCCTCCTCGACCGCGCCCGTATTGCCCATGGTCGCCCGCTGACCAACGCAGAAAACAACCATCTCAAAAAAGAGTATATCGACAAGCTGATGGCCGAACGGGAAGCCGAGGCGAAGAAGGCGCGTCAGCTGAAGAAAAAGCAGGCTTATAAAACGGATAAAGAAGCGACGTTTTCATGGTCGGCGAATACGCCGGTGCGGGGAAGGCGGTGATTTAAGAGAGTATTACCACCATATTGCCTGATGGCGCTGCGCTTATCAGGCCTACAAAGTCTAACCAAGCTATAACGTAGGCCGGGTAAGGCGTGCAGCCGCCACCCGGCAATTTCACAGGCGGCTTAACGCCCCTTTTTCTTTCTTCCCGGCGACGTAAAGCGCTTACGGTTAGCCAACTCCGCCGGCGTTTTCGCCATATTTTTTCCGCCGCTGCTGGCCGGTTTTTTCGCCGCGGCTGTCGCCGTCTTTGGCTTCGCTTTCGGTTTGGCTTTGGCCTGCGGCGCTTCTGAGGATGAGTTTTCAATCAGCTTAAACAGCTCAATCAATTCGTCATCGGTCAGATCGCGCCATTCACCGAGCGGCAGACCCTTCAGGCTGACGTTCATAATGCGCGTACGCTCGAGCTTAGTGACCTCAAAACCGAAGTGCTCGCACATGCGGCGAATCTGACGGTTCAGCCCCTGCACCAGCGTGATGCGGAAGGTGAACGGCGCTTCTTTCTTCACCTTACATTTTTTGGTCACCGTACCGAGAATCGGCACGCCACGGCCCATTCCCAGAATAAACTCATCGGTCACCGGTTTGTTTACCGTGACCAGATATTCTTTCTCATGATCGTTCCCGGCACGCAGGATTTTGTTCACCAGGTCGCCGTGGTTAGTCAGGAAAATCAGCCCCTGAGAGTCTTTGTCGAGGCGGCCAATCGGGAACACGCGGCTGCTGTGGTTGACGAAATCGACAATATTGTCTCTCTCGCCGTCTTCGGTGGTGCTGACGATGCCGACGGGCTTATTCAATGCGATTAACACCAGGTCGTCTTCCTGACGCGGCTCGATGAGCTGGCCGTTAACCTTCACCACGTCGCCCACGTTAACCTGATCGCCAATGGTGGCGCGTTTACCGTTGATAAACACGTTCCCTTGTTCGATGTAGCGGTCAGCCTCACGACGCGAGCAGATGCCGCTTTCGCTGATGTATTTGTTTAATCGGATGGATGAGTTCGGCAGCATAGTTTCTCCTGTAGAGGGCGAACTATACCGCAGGCTGCCGGGCTTAGAAAATACCCGGCAGCCTTCAGGCAGGGTTAATAGTCGTCGCGATCGTCGTCTTCGTCCGGCTGCTCCATCACGCTATAGGCGACAGCGCAGAACAGAGAGTTGAGACGCTTCATGTCGCCAAGCAGTCCCAGATGCACAGAACTGGTTTCGATACTCTGCACGTTTTGCTGGTGCAGGCGGTCAACGTGCGCATGCGAGTAACGGCGGTTCAGGATGCGGAAACGGTGCTTGTTACGGCGCAGACGGCGGGCGCTGTCAACGTCACCGGAGAAGAACACTGACATCGCCAGCTGCAGGTTGCTGAGCAGCTGATCGTACAAACCATCCAGCTCTTTTAGTCCTTCAACGGAGAAGGCCCGCCGTGCGGCAAGGGATTTGTCAGCAATTTCGCTGCCCATGCGCTCGATGATGTCCGAAGCCTGCTCGAGGTTAAGCGACATCTCGATAATTTCCGCCCAACGGCGCGACTCTTCCTCCGCCAGCTCGTCCTTTGGCATCCGCGCCAGATAGAGCTTAATGGCGGTGTAGAGCACGTTGACGTCATCGGCAATTTTACGCAGCTCTTTCTCTTCGCGCGGCTCACCATGCATCACTTTGCGCAGGCCATCCATCATGTTTTCCATGGCGTCGCCAATACGCAGCGTTTCCCGGGCGGCATTTGCCAGGGCGAGCGTCGGCGTGTCCAGCGCCGTGGGGTCCAGATGCTTAGGCTTAAGGCGAGCATCAAGCTCCGGGACATCCTGAATAATGCGCTTACAGAAGCGCGCCATCGGCTCGGCAAACGGCACCATCGCCAGGCAGCGAATCAGGTTGTAGAACACGTGGAAGTAGATAACCAGCTCAGATTTCGCTACCGGCAGACGCGCCATGACGTCCGCCAGGATGTGCACGAACGGCAACACAATCAGGCTACCCACCAGCTTAAACAGCAGGCTGCCGAGCGCCACGCGTCGCGCCGCCGCATTCGCGGTGCTGTTGTTCAGCATCGCCAGCAGGCCCGAGCCGAGGTTGGCACCAATCACCAGACACAGCGCCACGGGGAACGAAATCACACCCGTGGCGGTAAGCGTGGCAGTCAGCAGCACAGCAGCAAGGCTTGAGTAGGTAATCACCGCGAACAGCGCGCCAATCAGCGCATCCAGCATAATATCGCCGGTAAGAGAGGCGAAAATCACCTGTACGCCGTTGGCCTGGGTAATCGGGTGGACGGCCTGAACGATGAGCTCCAGCGCCAGCAGGATCAGGCCAAGGCCAATCCCCACGCGCCCGAGCTGCCCGGCGCGGGTCTGTTTGCGCCCGAGGAAGAAGATCACCCCGATAAAAATCAGCAGCGGCGACAGCCAGGAGAGGTCAAACGTCAGCACTCGCGCCATTAAGGCGGTACCCACATCGGCGCCCAGTACAATCACCAGCGCGGGCGTGAGCGCCACCAGATCCTGCGCGACAAACGACGTCACCAGCATGGTAGTGGCGTTGCTGCTTTGCACTAACGCGGTAACGCCAATCCCCGCACAGAAAGCGAGTGGTTTTTTCTCGACGCTACGGCTGAGGACCGTTCGCAGGCGAGCGCCAAAGACGCGCATTACGCCAGTCCGGACAATATGAGTCCCCCACACCAGCAGGGCGACGGCAGAAAGCAGATGTAACAGAGTCAGCACGGATTTTTGTTCTCCTTATCGTTATAGGTATTCCATCGGATATCCCCCTCTCCCCGGCCCTCTCCCAAAGAGAGAGGGAGAATATACGGCACCGTTCCGGTTCCCTCTCCCTTTGGGAGAGGGTTAGGGAGAGGGAGAGGGAAAAAATAATCCTCATATCAGTATAGGGGTTTACGCCCCGGAAAGAGACAGGGCACCGCTGCGGTGCCCTGTTTGTTGTAAGGAAAGATGACAGTTTTATGACTTAATCAGCGTCATAGCCCAGATTGGGTGCCAGCCAGCGCTCGGCTTCGGCGACGCTCATCCCTTTGCGGAACGCATAATCCTCCACCTGATCGCGCTGGATTTGCGCCACGGCGTAGTATTTGCTGTCCGGATGGCTGAAGTACCAGCCGGAAACCGACGCACCCGGCCACATGGCGTAGGACTCAGTCAGCTTCATGCCCGTATGCGTTTCTGCATCCAGCAGCTGCCAGATGGTCGCCTTCTCAGTGTGCTCCGGGCAGGCCGGATAACCCGGCGCCGGGCGGATGCCCTGATAGTTTTCGCGGATCAGTTCCTCATTGCTGAGGTTCTCGTTGGCGGCATAGCCCCAGTACACCTTACGCACGCGCTCGTGAAGATACTCGGCGAAGGCTTCCGCCAGGCGGTCCGCCACGGCTTTTATCATGATTTTATTGTAATCATCATGCTGCGCATCGTATGCCTCTGCCAGCGCGTCCTCTTCAAGACCGCCGGTCACCGCGAATGCGCCGATGTAATCCGCTTTTCCGGACGTTTTTGGCGCAACAAAATCGGACAGGCAGTAGTTCGCGAAGCCGGTTTTTTCCGTCTGCTGGCGCAGATGATGACTCACCGCCAGCACGTGGGTGCGCGTTTCATCGCGGTAAATTTCGATGTCATCGCCTTTGCGGTTCGCCGGGAACAGCCCGACCACGCCGCGCGGGTTCAGGGATTTTTCCGCGCTGAGCTTGTCCAGCATCTCGTTAGCGTCGGCAAACAGGCGTTTCGCCTCTTCGCCCACCACTTCATCTTCCAGGATGCGCGGATATTTCCCCGCCAGCGACCAGGTCATAAAGAACGGCGTCCAGTCGATGTAGTTGCGCAGGGTTTCGATGCTGGCGCTGACCGCCTGCACGCCGAGTCGATGGGCCACCGGCGGCGTGTAGCTTTCCCAGTCGAAGGCCAGGTCGTTATCACGCGCAGCCTGCAAGGATACAGGCGGCGTACGCGGTTTTTTACGCCCGTGCTGAATGCGTACGGTCTCATATTCCTGGCGGGTGCGGGCAACAAAATCATCTCGCTGCGTTGCGGAAAGCAGGGATGACACCACGCCAACGGTGCGCGAGGCGTTCTGCACATACACCGTCGGGCCGCTGTAGTTCTGCTCGATTTTCACCGCCGTGTGCGCCTTAGAGGTGGTCGCACCGCCAATCAGCAGCGGGATGGTGAAGCCCTGACGCTCCATCTCTTTCGCCACGTTGACCATCTCGTCGAGCGACGGCGTAATCAGTCCGGAGAGGCCGATCAGGTCGGCATTCACTTCGCGCGCGGTTTTAAGGATTTTGTCCGTCGGCACCATCACGCCAAGATCGATAATCTCGTAGTTATTGCACTGCAGCACCACGCCAACGATATTTTTGCCGATATCGTGCACGTCTCCTTTTACAGTGGCGATCACCATCTTGCCGTTGCTGCTGCCCTTCTCTTTGCTGGCTTCAATAAACGGCTCAAGGTAAGCCACCGCCTGCTTCATCACACGCGCGGATTTCACCACCTGCGGCAGGAACATTTTGCCTTCGCCAAACAGATCGCCGACCACGTTCATGCCGTCCATCAGCGGGCCTTCAATCACCTCAATCGGGCGTGCTGCCTGCTGGCGAGCCTCTTCGGTATCGGCTTCGATAAACTCGGTGATGCCTTTGACCAGCGAATACTCCAGACGTTTTTTCACGTCCCAGCCGCGCCATTCTGCCTGCTGAGTATTGGCTGCTTCGTCAGTTTTGCTGCCACGGTATTTTTCCGCCAGATCCAGCAGGCGTTCTGTGCTGTCATCACGGCGGTTAAGGATAACGTCCTCGACCGCATCGCGCAGTTCGGCGGGCAGGTCATCATAAATCGCCAGCTGCCCGGCGTTGACAATCCCCATGTCCATGCCGTTGCGAATGGCGTAGTAGAGGAACACGGCGTGAATGGCTTCACGTACCGGATCGTTGCCGCGGAATGAGAATGATACGTTAGAAACGCCGCCGGAAATCAGCGCATGCGGCAGTTCGCGTTTGATATCTTCACAGGCGCCGATAAAGTCCTGCGCGTAGTTGTTGTGCTCTTCGATGCCCGTTGCGACCGCAAAGATATTCGGGTCGAAGATGATATCTTCCGGCGGGAAGCCGACGTCTTTGGTCAGGATGTCGTAAGCACGGCGGCAAATTTCGATTTTACGCTCGCGGGTGTCGGCCTGGCCGACCTCGTCAAAGGCCATCACCACCACGGCGGCACCGTAGCGACGCACTTTTTTGGCATGGTGGATAAAGGCGTCCACGCCCTCTTTCATCGAAATGGAGTTAACAATGCCTTTCCCCTGAATGCACTTCAGGCCTTTTTCGATAACGTCCCATTTCGAGGAGTCGATCATGATCGGCACGCGGGCGATATCCGGCTCGCCGGCAATCAGGTTGAGAAAACGCATCATCGCCGCTTCGGCGTCGAGCATCCCTTCATCCATGTTAATGTCGATAATCTGCGCACCGCTTTCCACCTGCTGACGCGCCACGTCGAGCGCTTCGGCGTATTTTTCTTCTTTGATAAGCCGTTTAAATTTGGCCGAACCGGTAACGTTGGTGCGCTCACCGACGTTCACAAACAGGCTGTCATCGCCGATGTTCAGCGGCTCAAGCCCGGCCAGACGGCAGGCGACAGGGATTTCAGGCAGCTGACGTGGCGCAAGGCCTTCCACTGCACGGCTCATGGCGGCGATGTGCTCCGGCGTGGTGCCACAGCAGCCGCCAACGATGTTGAGGAAACCCGACTCCGCCCACTCCCTGATTTGCGTCGCCATCGTCGCGGCATCGAGATCGTACTCGCCAAAGGCATTCGGCAGCCCGGCGTTCGGGTGCGCGGTGACGTAGCATTCGGCAATGCGTGACAGCTCCTGCACGTACTGGCGCAGCTCATCCGGCCCCAGCGCACAGTTCAGGCCAAAAGAGAGCGCATCTGCGTGGCGCAGCGAGTTATAAAATGCTTCGGTGGTTTGCCCGGAGAGCGTGCGCCCGGAGGCGTCGGTGATGGTGCCGGAAATCATGATCGGCAGATCGACGCCCAGCGCATCCAGCTCTTCTTTCACCGCGTAAATCGCCGCTTTGGCGTTCAGGGTGTCGAAGACAGTTTCGATAAGAATCAGGTCTGAGCCGCCTTCCACCAGCGCTCTGGTAGATTCACGGTAGGCCGCCACCAGCTGATCGAAGGTGATATTGCGGAATGCCGGGTCGTTTACGTCAGGTGAGATAGATGCGGTACGGTTAGTGGGGCCAAGCACGCCCGCCACGTAGCGCGGCTTGCCCGGCGTTTTTGCCGTCCATTCATCGGCGCAGGCACGAGCCAGCTTTGCCGCCGCGAAGTTAATTTCCGCCGACAGCGATTCCATCTCATAGTCCGCCATCGCGATGGGGGTCGAGTTGAAGGTGTTGGTCTCGACGATATCCGCCCCGGCCTCAAAATAGGCATTGTGGATAGCGGCGATGATGTCCGGTTGGGTCAGCACCAGCAGATCGTTGTTGCCTTTCAGATCGCAGGACCACTGGGCAAAGCGTTCGCCACGGTAGTCCTCTTCGCTCAGGCGATAGCTCTGGATCATGGTGCCCATGCCCCCGTCCAGAACCAGGATTCGGTCTTTTAACTGCTGCTTCAGCTGCTTTTCAATGGTGCTCACGCGGACTCCCGACAACGCTCTTATCAACAAGCCATAGTGGCATAATCAACCAGCGTGGAAAAGAGAGCCAGCGCGAACATGAGAGATGCTCACGACCACTGCTCCGATCAGTTCCGATAACGGTTGCATTATAATCAAATAAAACGAAAATGATTTCCACGATACAGAAAAGGAGTCCGTCATGGTGGCGACCGTTCCCGCGAAACGCGGCAGAAAACCGGCCCCTGCAGCCGCCGCTCCGGCTGGCGGGCAGGTTCAGTCTTTAACCCGCGGCCTTAAACTCCTCGAATATATTGCCGAGTCACACGGTGACGTGGCGCTGACCGAGCTCGCCCAGCAGGCAGGCTTGCCCAATTCCACCACCCACCGTCTACTGACCACGATGCAGCAGCTTGGATTTGTCCGTCAGGTGGGTGATTTAGGTCACTGGACGGTCGGGGCGCACGCCTTCATCGTCGGCAGCAGCTTCCTGCAAAGCCGCAACCTGCTGGCGATTGTCCATCCGATTCTGCGCAAGCTGATGGAAGAGTCCGGCGAAACCGTCAACCTGGCGGTGCTGGACCAGAGTGACCATCAGGCGATTATCATCGACCAGGTGCAGTGCACGCAGCTGATGCGTATGTCTGCGCCGATCGGCGGCAAGTTACCGATGCACGCCTCCGGGGCGGGCAAAGCCTTTTTAGCTCAGCTGAGTGAAGAACAGGTGAGCGGCCTGCTGCATCGCAAAGGGCTGCACGCCTACACGCACGCCACGCTGGTTTCTCCGGTGCATCTGAAAGAGGATTTAGCGCAGACGCGCAAGCGCGGCTATTCATTCGATGATGAGGAACACGCGCTCGGCCTGCGCTGCGTGGCTTCCTGCATTTATGATGAACATCGTGAGCCGTTTGCCGCCATTTCTATCTCCGGCCCAATTTCCCGTATGACCGATGACCGCGTGACGGAGTTGGGGGCGCTGGTGATTAAAGCGGCGAAGGAAGTCACTTTGGCTTACGGTGGAATTCGGTAAAGTGAGTGCGGTCTGATGCCCTCACCCCGGCCCTCTCCCACAGGGAGAGGGAGCAAACACTAAAGGCCTTCTTCAAAAGAAGGCCTTGCTGTTTACCTCGCGCAGCGCCATCAGGCAATTAGCTATATTTCACACAAAAACGCTGGCGCTTACGGTAGGCAAACACATCTTCGACGTGACCGTCACGGATCCGCGCCTGTAATCCTCGCCAGTATTCCGCGCGCAGCAGATCCGCATGCATCTCCTCAAACAGCGGCCCGATACGCGCATCCGCGCACAACCAGTGGCGAAACTCTTCCGGAAACACATCGCCCGGCGACACGCTGTACCACGGTTCGCTGGCAAGCTCATCTTCCGGATAACGCGGCGGTGGAATATCGCGGAAATTCACTTCGGTCATGTAGCAAATTTCATCGTAGTCGTAGAACACCACCCGGCCATGGCGCGTCACGCCGAAGTTTTTAAACAGCATATCGCCGGGGAAAATATTGGCCGCCGCCAGCTGGCGAATGGCGTTCCCGTATTCCTCCACGGCATCACGCAGCGGTTGCCCGTCAACCTGCTCAAGCCATAAATTCAGCGGCACCATCCGTCGTTCAATATAGAGATGGCTGATGGCAATCCTGTCGCCCAGGTCGGTGAGCTTTTGTGGCACTTCCTGCCAGAGCAGGTCGAGCAGAGCCGGGGATATTTGCCGTTTCTCCAGCACGAAGTTTTCAAACTCCTGAGTGTCAGCCATACGCCCGACGCGGTCGTGCTCTTTAACCAGCTGATAGCAGGCGCGCACGTGGGCGGCGGTCATCTCTTTTTGCGGCGCAAAGCGGTCCTTGATCACCTTAAACACCCGGTCGAATCCAGGCAGGGTGAACACCAGCATCACCATGCCACGGATGCCGGGCGCCTCGATAAACTGCTCGTCGGTCTGGCGGATATACGTCAGGTATTCGCGATAGCTCTCGGTTTTGCCGTGCTTCTGGCAGCCAATGGCCATATACAGTTCTGCGGTGGTTTTGCCGGGCAGGATTTCGCGCAGCCACTCCACCAGGGCGGCGGGCAGCGGCGCATACACCATAAAGTAGGAACGGGCGAAGCCGAAGACGATGCTGGCCTCAGCGCTGGTCGTCAGGCAGGTATCAATGAACAGCTCGCCTTCATCGCTGCGATAAATGGGCAGCAGCAGCGGCACCATGCCCTGAGGCGTATGCAGCTTGGCAACCAGCCATGCCGCCTTATTGCGATAAAATAGCTCATTCGCCACCTGCAAATGCGATTCACGCAATACGCTGTAGCCGAAGGTTTCAGTCAGGTGCGCCACGATGTAGCCCACATCGCGGGGCTTATCCTGCCATTGCAGCCGCAGTGGTAAATCAGTTAATACCCGGCTGAGCAGGGTTTCCCAGCCTTTATCAGGATAAAAATCTTTCGCCAGCGGACGAGGGATCGTGCGAAAGCGCCGCTCAGGCTGAGAGCTGAAGATAAAAAGCCGCTCGGGAGTCAGCGAGCGGTGATCGAAGAGTCGACAATACACAGAGTTAAAAAAGCTTTCGGCAATTTCAAAGCGCGGGTAGTCGGGCAAAAGCGCGGTGTAATGCTCTTTCACCCGCAGCAGAAAGTCAGCGTCGGGGCTTTTACCGTCTGTGATGCAGCGCAGCTGCTCGACAACCAGCCCCACATGGTGATCGTAGAGATGGATACGCTGCTTCATCGCCTGTTGCACGGCGTGCCAGTCGGCCTGTTCAAAGCGCTGCTGCGCGCCGGAAGTGACTTCCAGAAAGCGACCATACTGCGCGTCAAAACCTTGCAGGATGGTTTGGGCAATCAGTAATTCCAGGCCACGCGGCATACATTCCCCTCACTTTGCCCTCTCCTTGAAAGGGCAACGGAGAAAAGCAGTATTGAACAGCAACTGTAGGCCCGGTAAGCATTGCGCCACCGGGCATCCGTACAATCAGAACTGCGACTCTTCCGTTGACCCGGTCAGCGCGGTAACGGACGAGGTCCCACCCTGAATAATCGTTGTGACCTTGTCGAAATAGCCCGTACCCACTTCCTGCTGGTGCGAGACGAAGGTGTAGCCCTCTTTGCCGGACTCGAACTCTGGCTGCTGCACTTTCTCAACGTAGTGGCGCATGCCTTCGCCCTGCGCATACGCGTGGGCCAGGTCAAACATGTTGAACCACATGCTGTGGATGCCCGCCAGGGTGATGAACTGATATTTGTAGCCCATCTCCGAAAGCTGCTGCTGGAAGCTGGCGATGGTTTTATCGTCCAGATTTTTCTTCCAGTTGAACGACGGTGAGCAGTTATAGGCCAGCAGTTTACCCGGATATTTCGCATGGATAGCATCGGCAAAGCGACGGGCCAGTTCCAGATCCGGCGTGGACGTTTCACACCACACCAGGTCTGCGTAAGGCGCGTAGGCCAGTCCGCGGCTGATGGCCTGCTCGATGCCTGCGCGAGTGCGATAGAAACCTTCGCTGGTGCGCTCACCGGTAATAAATTCGCTATCGTACGGATCGCAGTCGGAGGTGATCAAATCGGCAGCGTCTGCGTCAGTACGGGCGATCAGCAGCGTAGGCACGCCGAGAACGTCCGCCGCCAGACGTGCGGCTACCAGTTTCTGAATCGCTTCCTGAGTCGGCACCAGCACTTTGCCGCCCATATGCCCGCATTTCTTCACTGAGGCCAGCTGGTCTTCAAAGTGAACCGCCGCCGCCCCGGCTTCAATCATCGACTTCATCAGCTCAAATGCGTTGAGTACGCCGCCAAACCCGGCTTCTGCATCAGCCACGATCGGCAGGAAGTAATCAATAAAACGCGGATCGTTTGGCTCAATGCCGGACGCCCACTGGATCTGATCCGCCCGACGGAAAGTATTGTTGATCCGATCGACCACGCACGGCACGGAGTTTGCCGGGTAGAGCGATTGATCCGGGTACATACTGGAGGCCAGGTTGGCATCTGCCGCAACCTGCCAGCCGGAGAGATAAACGGCCTCAATACCGGCCTTCGCCTGCTGCAGCGCCTGACCGCCCGTCAGCGCCCCGAGGCTGTTCACATACCCTTTTTTCGATTCGCCGTGCAGCAGACGCCACATTTTTGCAGCACCGCGCTGCGCCAGCGTGCATTCCGGGTTCACCGAACCACGCAGCTTCACCACCTCTTCCGCGCTGTACGGGCGACGGATGCCTTCCCAGCGTGGGTTTGTCCATTCCTGTTGTACTTCTTCGATTTGTTGGGTACGGGTTTTCATGGCAGATGCTCCATTTTTATTATCGGTGATGTGATCAGGCCAGCAGGCGGTAGCCGGGCAGCGTTAAGAAGTCGACGAGTTCGTCGGAGGTCGTAATTTGCTCCATCAGGCGCGCGGCTTCGTCGAAGCGGCCGCTGCTGAAGCGATGTTCGCCCAGTTCGTCCTGAACAATCATCAGCTCCTCAGCAAGCATCTGGCGGAACAGAGCCTTAGTCACGGGCGTACCGTTACTGAGCGTTTTTTGGTGGTGGATCCACTGCCAGATTGACGTACGCGATATTTCCGCCGTCGCGGCATCTTCCATCAGGCCGTAAATCGGCACGCAGCCGTTGCCGGAGATCCACGCTTCGATATACTGCACGGCCACGCGAATGTTGGCGCGCATGCCTTCTTCCGTGCGCTCCCCTTCGCAAGGTGCAAGCAGCTGTTCCGCGGTAATCGGCGCATCTTCATCGCGAGTCACAAACAGCTGGTTAGGGTTATCACCTAAAACCTCGTTGAATACGGCCATCGCGGTATCCGCCAGGCCCGGATGAGCAATCCAGGTACCATCGTGTCCGTTGTTCGCTTCCAGCGCTTTATCGGCTTTGACCTTGGTCAGCACCTGAGCGTTACGCCCGGCATCTTTGCTGGGGATGAAAGCTGCCATGCCGCCCATCGCAAACGCACCGCGCTTGTGGCAGGTTTTGATCAGCAGACGCGAATAGGCATTGAGGAAGGGTTTATCCATCGTCACCACCTGGCGATCCGGCAGCACGCGGTCGGGATGGTTCTTCAGCGTTTTGATATAGCTGAAGATGTAATCCCAGCGACCGCAGTTGAGGCCAACGATGTGGTCACGCAACGCGTGCAGGATCTCATCCATCTGGAACACGGCAGGCAGCGTTTCAATCAGCAGCGTGGCCTTGATGGTGCCACGCGGTAACTCGAAACGATCTTCGGTAAAGCTAAAGACCTCGCTCCACCACGCCGCTTCCTGCCAGGCTTGTGTTTTCGGCAGATAAAAATAGGGGCCGCTGCCTTTGGCCAGCAGATTTTTGTGGTTGTGGAAGAAATAGAGGGCGAAATCAAACAGACTGCCCGGGATAGCCTCCCCGCGCCAGATCACGTGTTTTTCCGGCAGGTGCAGGCCGCGCACGCGGCAAACCAGAACGGCGGGATCGGGCTTCAGCTGATAGATTTTCCCGTCTTCGTTGGTGTGGCTGATCGTGCCATTGACCGCATCGCGCAGGTTGATCTGCCCGTCGATCACCTTATGCCAGTTCGGCGCCAGCGAGTCTTCAAAGTCGGCCATGAAGACTTTCACGTTGGCATTCAGCGCGTTAATCACCATTTTGCGTTCAACCGGGCCGGTTATCTCTACGCGGCGATCGAGCAAGTCCTGAGGAATACCGCGAATATTCCACTCGCCGTTTCTAATGGAATCCGTTTCCGAAATAAAATCAGGAAGCTTTCCGTCGTCAATATCCTGCTGCTGCTGGATACGCGCTGCCAGCAGCTTATTGCGCTTCGGGGTAAACCTCGTCACCAGTTCACTCAGAAAATCGATCGCTTCCGGCGTCAGGATCTGCTGCTCCTGCGCGCCAAACGGCTGGCTAAAGGCCAGTTCTTCGGTGGTTGTTGCCTGTTGTGTCATTGCGCGGCTCCTCATCTTGATCCCAGGTCACTTCCCAAAGCAAACAAAGATCGTTGTCGGTTTTTCGTTCAGCTCAGTTAAGCCTACGCAATAATTTTCCAAAATCAAAAACAATTTCCATTTTTAAAATTAATTAAATATAACCTATTGATAACAGTGAATTTAAAGTTACCATTAAATTTGGTGTGACTTTCGGAAACAAAAAAGGCACCCGAAGGTGCCTGATATGGAGTGCTGAATCGCTTTACGATCGTTTAAACGGTGAATTACTCCAGCGTCGGATTCATATGGCGCAGATCGTACGGCGTGATCTGGTAGACGTAATAGTTCAGCCAGTTAATGAACAGCATGTTGCCATGGCTGCGCCAGGTCGCTCGCGGTTTGTTCTGCGGATCGTTTTGCGGGAAATAGTTGTACGGTATTTCAGGTGACAGCCCGGCTTCTTCATCACGGAAATATTCGCTTGCCAGGGTGTGAGCATCATACTCCGGATGCCCGGTGACAAAGGCGATGCGCTTGTCTTTGCTGGCAAACAGGTAGGCGTCTCCGTCTTCCGTTTCGGCCAGAATATCGAGATCGGTGTAGTCGCGGATAAGCGCCGCCGGGAAATCAGCATAGCGGGAATGCGGTGCCAGAAATGAATCATCAAAACCACGCGTCAGCAGTGCGTGAGGATGCAAAATATGGTGCTCATAGACGCCTGAGAGTTTTTCCGTACGGGTCTGTTTCGGAATGCCATACAGAATATTCAGCGCCGCCTGAACCGCCCAGCAGACGAACAGCGTTGAAGTGACGTGATCTTTTGCCCATTCCAGCACCTGTTTGATCTGCGGCCAGTAGGCAACATCATTGAATTCAACCAGGCCCAGCGGCGCGCCGGTGACAATCAGGCCATCGAAATTATCGTGCTGAATGTCCTCAAAATTACAGTAGAAATTGTTGAGATGCTCCGCTGGTGTGTTGCGGGATTCCCGCGCATCGATGCGCAGCAGCTGCACGTCGACCTGGAGCGGTGAGTTCGATAACAGGCGAAGAAACTGGTTTTCCGTCTCAATTTTTTTCGGCATCAGGTTGAGGATCAGCACCTTCAGCGGGCGAATTTCCTGGTTGGTCGCACGCGATGCCGTCATTACGAAGACGTTCTCATTACGTAAGAAATTAACGGCTGGCAGCTCGTCCTGCACCCGAATCGGCATAACCTTATTACCTCACAGCATACGTTTACACGTTTAGACATCCAGATAGCTGAAGATAACCAGAAATACGGCAAATGTCGAGTCTGCATGCTGAAGGTGAGAAAGTTTCACGACGTAATTTACGAAAAGTGTTGTGGATATAGCTGTGGGAATGATGTGGATGAGCAGTAAAAATGGCTATCGATAAAACTGCATTTTGGGCAAAGAAAACAAAAAAACCCCATGCTTTCGCATGAGGTTTCTCTGTTTATTTGATGCCTGGC